>NZ_JBFADP010000079.1:0-27736 GCF_040641415.1 Streptomyces sp. NPDC020875
CTCCGGCGTGCACATGCTGCCGATGGTGCTCGGGCTGCTGATCGCCTCCACCGCGTCCGGCCAGCTCGTCAGCCGTACCGGCCGCTGGAAGGTGTCGACCTCGGCCTGCTGGGTCCGGACGACCTCGGCGGCGAGCTTCTTCGCTGTCGCGTTGCGGCCCTTGGCCCGCTCCTCCTCGGCCATGGTGATGGCGCCCTTGTGGTGCTCGATCATCAGCCGGGCGAACTCACGGTCGAAGTCCGTGCCCTTCGCCGCCTTCAGGGCGGCCATCTGCTCCCCGGTCATCATGCCGTCCATCGCGGCCCCGCCGCCGGAGCCGTGCGAACCGTGGTCGCCGGCCGACTCGGGCTTGTTCCATGCCTTGAGCCAGGCCCGCATCGTGGTGATCTCGGGGTCCTGGGCGGCGGAGATCTCCTTCGCCAGCCGGATGATGTCGCCGTCCTTCGCCCGTCCCTCGGCCAGTGCCGACATCTCCAGCGCCTGCTGGTGGTGGGGGATCATCATCTGCGCGAACATCACATCGGTGTCGTTGAACGCGCCCGGGGCCGGATTGCCGTCCCCGCCGGGCGCCGCGGACGCCGAAGCGGAGGAGTCCTTCTTGCCGTGGTCCATCCCGGCCATGTCGTCGCCGTCGTCGCCGCAGGCGGCGAGCAGCAGCCCCGCCGCGACGACGGCCGAGACGACGGCGGTACGGCGCAGGGCGCGGCGGCGCGGCCCGCGCGGGGCGTCGGCGCCGGTCCCGGTGGTGTCGGTGGTGACGGCGTCCGCCGTGGCGGCGCCGGAGTGTGCGAAGTCCTTCATGTCACAACCTCGTGCTGTGTCTGTGCGATCCGTGGAATCGGTGGTCCGGGGCGCGCGGGCACGCCGGAGCGGCCCGTCGCGGACGGGATCTAGATCCGCAGGATCGACAGAGCGGCGAGGTCGGGGGCGCGGGGCGGCGGGCCCCGGCGGGTGACGACGAGGGCACCGGTACGGAGCCGTACGAGCCAGTCCGGGCGGCGGCCGAGCGCGGCCCGCAGCAGGGCGGCGAGCAGGGCGGTCCCCAGGACGGCGACACAGAGGGCGAGCATGTCCATCGCCGTCCCGGCGCCGGAATCCCCCGGGTCGCCGTGGCCGCCGTGGCCGCCGGACGGGCGGTCCCGCTCCGGGTCGGCGAGCGCCGCGGCCGGTCCGCCGCCGTGTCCGGCCGGGGCGTCCCCGGACGCGGGGGCCGCCACTCCGTAGGCGGGTCCGGGGGCTGCGGCGGGTGCGTCGGTCTCGGGATGGCCCACGGTGTGCATCGCGAAGACGCCTAGCGCGAGCACGAGCAGCAGCAGCGGCGCCCAGGCGCCCGCTGTTCTCCTCGTCCCGCTCGTCCGCACCACTGTGACCTCCGCACCCGACGATACCCAAGGCCGGTCCCCGCTGCTGCCGTACCCCACCCTCTACTAAGCTGCTTCGCGATGCCGGTGAGCGGTGTCCTTGAGTGGTTTTGTCGACTGGTGTCGGCGAGCGGCGGAGGAGTAGCGATGAGCCTGAGGTCCTGGGGCCCGCGGCAGTGGCTGGTGGCGACCGGAGCCGCGGTGCTCGCGGCGGTCCTGATCGGCGTACCGACCGGGGTCGTCCCCTCCGCCTTCTACAGCCGGATGACCCCGGTGCTCTGGTGGAACTATCCGGTCTGGGCCGTCAGCTCCGTCCTGATGGGTCTGCTCGCCGGGACGTACGCGGGCGGCCCCGGCCCGGCCACCGGCCGCGACCGGCCGCGGAGCGCCCGTGCGCTGGCTGCCGGGGTGCTCTCGGTACTCGCCGTCGGCTGTCCGGTCTGCAACAAGCTGGTCGTCCTGGCGCTCGGGATGAGCGGCGCGATGTCCTACTGGGCCCCCGCGCAGCCCGTACTCGCCGTGGCGTCCGTCGCCCTGCTCGCCCACGCCCTGGTGAAGCGGCTGCGCACCGCTTCCGCCTGCCCGGTTCCCACCCCCGCGACCGGGGAGCCGAGCGGACCGGAGGCCGCGGCGGACGGCGGGGCCGGGACGCCGGACCCCGCCGGACCGGCGACTACGATGAGCAGCCACTGAGGGCGGGGGCGTCGAGACCGCCGACGAGAGGAGCGGGCGTGCGACAGCTGGGTGATCTGGAGGCGGAGATCATGGACCGCCTCTGGAACTGGGGGCGTCCGGCCACCGCCCGCGAGGTCCGCGACGATCTCAACCGGAAGCGCCCGATCGCGTACAGCACGGTGAAGACCGTCGCCGACATCCTCTACAACAAGGGCATGCTGGCGCGCGAGAAGGAGGGCCGCGCCTGGGTCTACCGCGCCACCTGCACCCGCCAGCAGTACACGGCGGCCCGGATGCAGGACGCGCTGGACGGCAACCCCGACCCGGCCGGAGTGCTGCTGAGCTTCGTGGAGCAGATCTCCGCCGACGAGGTGCAGGCGCTGCGGTCGGCGCTGCGCGCCGCCAAGCGGCGGAGCGGCTCGTGATCACGGGCGTCGGTCTCGCGGCCTACGCCGTCCTGGTCGGCGCCGCCGTCCCCTACGTCCTCGCCGGGGCCCGCTGGCCCCATCGCGCCCCCACCGCCGGGGTCCTGGCCTGGCAGGGCCTGACGGTCACCTTCGTGGTGGCCGCCGCCCTCGCCGTCTACCACCTGGTCCTCGCCGAACAGCACGTCCACCAGGGCGTCGTGGGCCTCCTCAGCGCCTGCGGCCTCGCCGCCGACGCGCCGCCCGGTGATTCCCCGGCCGGACCCGCCGACGTCGCCCTGCTGATGGCGCCCGCCACCATCGTCCTGCTGCCCCTGGGGTGGCTGGCCGCCACCGCCTGGCGGACGGGCCGGGAGCGGCGGCGGCACGCGGGACTGCTCGCCGTCATCGGAGCCGAGGCCGCCGACTACGAGGCGACCGTCGTCGACCACGACGTACCCGCCGTCTACTGCCTGCCGGGCCGGGAGCGCCGGATCGTCGTCACCCGGGGCGCCCTGGAACGACTCACGGACGAGCAACTGCGCGCCGTACTCGCCCATGAACGGGCCCATATCGAGGGACGGCACCATCTGGTGCGGCTCGCGGCGGAGGCGTTCGCCCGCGCCTTTCCCGGCCTGCCGCTCGCCCGGCGCGCCCGGGAGCAGACCGCCCTGCTGCTGGAGATGATCGCGGACGACCGGGCGCTGCGCGGCCACTCCCGGGACGCGCTGGCCACCGCGATGTGCGAGGTCGCGGCCGGGCGGGCGCCCCGCTCCGCGCTCGGCGCCGGGGGTTCGGGGACTACCCGCGGTTCGGGGAGTACTCGCGGTTCGGGCGGTTCGGGCGCGCTGATCCGGTTGCGCCGTATCCTCACCCCCGAGGCCCGGCCGCGCCGGGTGACCCGGTTCGGCGTGCTGCTCGCCTGTGTCACGGCGCCCTTTCTGCCGCTGCTGGTGGCCTGCTGAGACCGGGACCGCCGCCGGACGGCCGACCCGGTCTCCCGCGTACCGGTTTCCGGTACGCCCCGCTCGTGATCCGCGCGTGGCTGTCCGGACTCGCGTTCGGCGGACCGGCGCCGCAGGGCGCGGTGTACGGGTGAGCGGCCCACCCCGCGGCACCGGCGCCGGGCCCCGCCGATCGCACGGACCGGGTGCGCCCGGAGGCAGGGCGCCGGGCGGCCCCGGCGGAATGCGCGGGGCGCGCACCCGCCGGGGCTCGGCGCACAGCCGCGGGAGCCCTCCCGCTTCCTGTTGGCCGGACACGGGGCAGTGGCGGCCCGGGAGGGCTCCGGGGGCGAGTGCCACCCGGATCATACCGCTAATCAACTTAGCGCTATAGCGGTACGGGTATCCGCTCGGTGCCCTGCTGGCCCCGCTGCCGTGGCGTCGCCCCGGGAACGTCCCGCCCGTGCGGTACGCCCCCGGGGGCTGCCGTCAGGCCCGCGGGGCCACGGCCTCCAGTTCGGCCACGGAGCCCGACATGATGGTTCGGATGTGCTCGGTGATGTGTTCGGCCGGCCAGTTCCACCAGGCCACCGCCAGCAGCCGGGCGGCCTCGGCATCGGGGTACCGGGTCCGGATCAGCCGGGCCGGGTTGCCGCCGACGATGCCGTACGCCGGTACGTCACCCGTCACGACCGCACCGGCGGCGATGATCGCGCCGTGGCCGATCCGCACCCCGGGCATCACGGTCGCGCCGTGGCCGAACCAGACGTCGTTGCCGACGACCGTGTCCCCCCGGCCCGGCAGCCCGGTGAGCAGATCCATGTGCTCGGCCCAGGAGCCGCCCATGGTGGGGAAGGGGAAGGTCGAGGGGCCGTCCATCCGGTGGTTGGCCCCGTTCATCAGGAACCGCGTGCCCGTGGCGAGCGCGCAGAACTTCCCGATGACCAGCTTCTCGGGGCCGTAGTGATAGAGCACGTTCCGGGTCTCGAAGGCGGTCGGGTCGTCCGGATCGTCGTAGTAGGAGTACTCGCCGACCTCGATCAGCGGCGACTTCACCAGGGGCTTGAGCAGTACCACCCGGGGCTGGCCCGGCATGGGGTGGAGGATGGTCGGGTCCGCGGGCGGATTCATGGATTCCTCGCCGGTCTTCGTCGGTGGTCGGTCGGATGCCCGACCATGATCACCCGGCGGTGGCGGCACCGTACACCCGGTTTACGGCGCGCGGTTCACGGCCCGAGGAGGTGCCGTACCCCCGAACCGGCGAAGGTTCGAACACGACATCTCCCCACGGTGTCCCGATATCACCGGGCGTCCGGCGGACGGACTCCGCACGGTGACACGCTTCACCCTCGGTCGTTCCCGGTCCGGCCGCGCATTCGGTCCTCTCCGGTCCGGACACACCACGGGCCGCGGCGGACGACGCCGCCACGGCCCTGTTCCGATCCGGCGCGGCCCCCGGCCGCGCCCTCTCAGTGTGCGGCGACCACCGCCCAGACGACCGACCCGGGACCGTGGGCCCGGCGCCGCATGCCCCAGTCCTTCGACAGGCACTCCACCAGCTGGAGCCCCCGCCCCGACTCGTCGTCGGCCGCCGCACGGCGGGGCCTGACCACCGAGTGCGAACCGCCCCGGTCCTCCACCTCTATCCGCACCGCGCCCTGCTCCAGCCGTACCAGGCACCGGAACTGGATCCCGTTGGTGTGCCGGATCGCGTTGGTCGCCAACTCGCTGATCAGCAAGGTGACCGAATGCCGGACGTCCTCGTCGCAGTGCGTCCGGCTGTCCAGATACGTCTCCGTCAGACGCCGGGCGATGGGGACGGAGCGCTGGTCCGCCGGGAGGTCGAACAAACACGTACTGACGGTGCTGTCGTCCGGCTGACGCCGGGGAGGGATGTCGGCGGCGATCGTCACGGGCAGTCCTATCGGTGGGGGCACGCCCGGCCCGTGCGGCGACCAGCTGGAACGGGCGGGCGCCGGGTGCCGTCGTCGCGGTGTCTTCGCGCGCACTCGCGAAGGGAGCAGGGGACCGCTCGGAGCCCGACCCCGGCCGTGGTCGAGGACAGGGGCGTCGCCGCGCCTCGTGCCCGGCGGCCGGTCTGCCGCGTGAGCCGAGTCACTGCGCCAACTATGGACCGGGTCACGAAAGTTGGCAAGAACACTCTGCACGGTGCACTGTCGTGTGGGTGTCCTGTGCAGGCTCTTGAGGGCATGGCACACTGCACCGAAAGATCCCGGCTTTCGGAAGGGGCCAGTGGCGTGAGTGAGCCGAGATCAGCGCCCACGGTGCTCCAGATGGTGCTCGGCAGACGGCTGCTGCAACTGCGCCAGGCGGCGGGCCTCTCGGCCCAGGACGTGGGCGGGCGGCTGCGCCAGTCCCACACCACGATCACCCGCATGGAGCGGGCCGAGGTCACTCTGAAGTGGCTGACGGTCAAGGCTCTCCTGGAGCTGTACGGGGTCAGGGACGCCGAGGCGGCCGAGTTCCTGGAGCTGACCGAGAAGGCCAATGTCTCCGGCTGGTGGCAGGGCTACCGGGACGTTCTGCCCAGTTGGTTCGGCGTCCATGTCAGCCTGGAGAGCGGCGCCAGCCGGATCCGGTCCTACGAGCCCCATGTCGTCCCCGGGCTCTTCCAGACCCCGGAGTACGCGCGCTGCGTCCTCAGCCTCGGACTGCCGCGCCCGGCGCCCGAGGTGGTCGAGCGCCAGATCGCGCTCCGCCGGGAGCGGCAGGCCCTGCTGACCCGGACCGACCCGGAGCCCCCGCACTTCTGGGCGGTGGTCGATGAAACGGTTCTGCGCCGTCCTGTCGGGCCCTCCTCGATCATGCGGGACCAGGTCGAGCATCTGCTCGCGGTGGCCGATCTGCCCTCCGTGACCCTCCAGATCGCGCCGTTCTCCGCCGGACTGCACCCCGGGGGCTTCGGACCGTTCTGCGTCTTCAGGTTCGAGATCCCCGAACTCCCGGACGTCGTCGGCATCGACAGCCTCAGCCGCGCGACGTACAGCGAAGACCCCGTCGAGGTCGCCCTGTACCGGGAAGCGCTCGACCAGATGAGCACATACGCACTGTCGAGAAAGGACACCCTGCGCCTCCTCGACGTCATTCGCAAGGAGCTGGACCCATGAGCCACGTCAGCCACGCCGACCTCACGCTGGGAGCCACGGCCTGGACCAAGCCCTGGAGCGGCAGCAACGGCGGCAACTGCGTGGAGGTGAAGCAACTGGGCAACGGACACGTCGCGGTCCGGCACTCGCAGCACCCCGACGGACCGGCCCTGATCTTCACCGCGCACGACATCGCCGAAGTGGTCCGGGGCGCCAAGACCGGTGAGGCGGACTTCCTGCTCTCCTGACCGGACGACAGCCCCGCCCCGGTGGAACCGACGGGAGCGGCCGGCCGGGCGCGGCACCGCCGCGTCCGGGACCGGCCGCCGGTGACACCGGGCCGACCACACACCGGACATCCGGGTGACTCGTGCCGCGTCACCCGGATCGCACGACCACACCCCCGGGCGCGCCGACATTCCAGCGCACGGGCGTGAGCACGAGTACGCGTACGGGAACGACCAACGGAGGACCCTCACCATGACCGACCCCGGGGACGGCGCCGTCGTCATCGACACCGCCAAGGCCCACTCGGCCCGCATCTACGACTACATCCTCGGCGGCAAGGACCACTACCCGGTCGACGCCGAAGCCGCCCAGCAGGTACTGAAGCTGCTCCCCGGCGGCCGGCAGGCCGCCCACGGCAACCGGGGCTTCATGCGCCGCGCCGCCCGGCTGCTGGCCCGCCAAGGCATCCGGCAGTTCCTCGACATCGGTACCGGCATCCCCACCCGCCCCAACCTCCACCAGGTGGTCCAGGAGATCGTCCCGGACGCCCGGATCGCGTACGTCGACTACGACCCCGTCGTCCTGCGCCACGCCGAGGCCCTGCTGCGCGGTACGCCCGCCGGACGGACCGAGTACATCCAGGCCGACGTCCGCGAACCGGCGAAGGTGCTGGCCGGGGCGCGCGAGGTACTGGACTTCCGCGAGCCGGTCGCCCTCTCCCTGATCGCCCTGCTCCACTTCGTCGGCGACGACTCCGACCCCCGGGCCCTCCTGCGGACCCTGCTGGAGCCGCTGGCCCCGGGCAGCGCGCTGATGCTCTCGCACGGGACGCCGGACTTCGACCCGGAGACCATCGCGGGCGTCGAACGCATCTACCGGGCCAACGGGATGGTCCTCCGGATGCGGACCCGGGACGAGATCGCCGCCCTGGTCGACGGCCTCGAACTGCTCGACCCCGGACTGGTGGCGCTGGAGGACTGGGACCTGGAACCCGAGGCCGACGCGGTCGACACCCGGGGGACCCCGGTCTACGTCTGCGTGGCGGTCAAGCGCTGACCCGATCGTCACGGGCGCGCGGTGCGGTACGCCCGGGTCCGGCCTCACGGGCGCGGGCGCGGCCTCAGCCGTCGAAAAGCCAGTCGTACGCGGCCCGGGCGCTGAAGTCCTCCTGCCCGCCCGGGTAGAGCAGATCCACCGCCGCGAACGCCGGATCGTCCGCCGTCGCCGCCACGTACGGGACCGCGATACAGCGCATCCCGGCCGCCCGGGCGGCGGCGGCGCCGGGCGGCGCGTCCTCCAGGACGACACAGTCGCCGGGTGCCGCGCCCAGCCGCCGGGCCGCCTCCAGGAAGACGTCCGGCGCGGGCTTGCCGAGCGGGACCTCCTCGGCCGAGACGACCGTGGGGAAGAACCGGTCCAGGCCGGTGCCCTCCAGCACCGCCGCGATCATGGCGGGTGAGGAGCCCGAGGCCACCGCCATCGGCACCCCGCGCGTGTAGAGCAGCTCCACGAACGCCCTCATCTGCGGGAAGACTGCCGTCGACGTCCGGGCCAGCTCAAGATAGTGCCGGTTCTTGCCCGTCAGCAGCTCGTCCACGGGGGCCGTGATCCGGTACTCCGAGCGCAGCTCCGTCAGCGTCTCGCGGGTGCCGATCCCGATGAAGTCGGTATGCCGCTCCCAGCCGAAGTCCGCGACGCCGTACTCCGCGAGCAGTCTGCGCCCGGCCTCGTAGTAATTGGGCTCGCTGTCCACCAGCGTGCCGTCGAGATCGAAGAGGACCGCCGGGGTACGGGGATGGCTCATGGGCCCCAGCATGCCAGGGACCGCCGGACCGGACCCGATCACCCCCTCCGTCTCACCAGCCCCACTTGCCACAAGAGACGGCACATACAGACACTTGGTCTAGACCGCTGCTACCGTCTGCCCCGGAATTCGACGTTCATTCGCCGGTCGGCGGATCACACAGAGCGGGAGGAATCGCCGTGGGCGACAGCAGGGCCGGACGGGCGTTCATCGGATCCTTCACCTCGGCGGGCGGCGGAGGCGTCGTCGCCGTCTCCGTCGACGCGGAGACCGGTGCGCTGACCCGGACCGGGGCCGGTGACGCCGTCGCCGACCCGTCCTACCTCGCCCTCGGCGAACAGGACGGAACGCCGGTGCTGTACGCCGTCTCCGAGACCGCCGAGGGCGCCGTCGCCGCCTTCGACGTCCGGGGCCCCGAGCCCCGGCCGCTCGGCGCCCGGGTACCCGTCTGCGGCGCCGGACCCACGCATCTGGCCGTCGTCGGCGGACATCTGCTGACCGCGAACTACGGCTCCGGCAGCGTCAGCGTGCTCCCGATCGGCGACGACGGGATGCCCGGCGCGGTGACCGGCGTACTCCAGTACGAGGGCTCCGGGCCCGACCCCGACCGTCAGCGGGGCCCCCACGCCCATCAGGTCGTACCGGACCCCTCCGGCCGCTGGGTCCTCGGCGTCGACCTCGGTACGGACACCGTCCGGATCGCCGTACTCGACCCGGGAGCGGGCGAACTCGTACCGCACCACGAAGCCGCCCTGCGGCCCGGTACGGGCCCCCGCCACCTGGCGTTCCACCCGGCGGGCAGCCATGCCTACGTCCTCAACGAACTGGTCTCCACCCTCACCGTCTGCCGCTGGGACGCGGAGACCGGGATCCTCGAACCGGTCGGCGAGGCCGCCGTCCTGCCCGAGGACGCGGCAGGCCCCTCGTACCCCTCCGAGGTTGTCGTCGCCCCCGCGGGGGACCGGCTCTGGGTCGCCAACCGGGGGCACGACAGCATCTCCGTCCTCACCCTCGGACCCGACCGCGAGCGGGTCGAACTGGTCACCACCGTGCCCTGCGGCGGCCACTGGCCGCGCGATCTGGTCCTCGACCCCGGCGGACGACGGCTCTACGCCGCCAACGAGCGCTCCGGCGACGTCACCTGGTTCGATCTGGACCCGGAGACGGGAGTGCCGCGGCGGGCGGGCTCCCTGCCCGCCCCCGCGGCCTCGTGTGTCGTCTTCGCCCCCGCCGGAACCTGAAACCGGTCCCGGCTCCTCGTACGAGCGGCCGGGCCCGCCCGGGCCGCTCGCGGGACCGGTGACCGGGCGTCCGGTCCCCCGGTCGCCCGCGTCCCGCCCCCGGCTCAGCGGACGGGCGTGCCCTGCGGCTGGGGGGTGATGCCGAGCGTCCCCGTGTACTGCGACAGCACCAGCTTGCCGATCGCCGGATAGGCGCCCAGCACCTCGGCGGCGGGAGCGCCGGACTCCTTGACGGCCGCGTCCAGCAGACCTTCGGGCAGCTCGGGGCCGATGAGATACGGCGCCAGCGCCAGCTGCGTCGAACCGGAGCCCCGCAGCTGATCGGCGACCGCGGCGACCGAACCCTCCTGGTCGAGCGCGGCGGCCATCACGGGCACCGCGAGCCGGGCGGCCAGCAGCATGCCGGTGATCCCGGCGGCCCTGACCGCCTCCTCGCCGCCCACGGTAGCCAGCACGATGCCGTCGGCGGCCGTCGCCACGGTGAACAGCCGGGCGCGGTCGGCCCGGGCGAGCCCCGCCTCCGAGAGCCGTACGTGCACCGCCTCGGCCAGCAGCGGGTGCGGGCCGAGCACATCGGCCACCTCGACCTGGGCGGCGCTGTCCGCGACCGCCCGGTGGATCCGCTCCATCAGCAGGGCGTCCGGCCCGGCCAGCAGCGGCACCACGACGGCCGCCGGGCCCTCGGGCTCGGCCACTTCGCGGCCCGCCGCGCGCGCGAACTCGTACCGCTCGGTACGGAGCGCCGAGATCCGGGCGAGGACGCTCTCCAGATTCGGCCCGCCGACACTGCCGGCCGGATCGGCCTGAGCCTCGCCCACGCTGTCGGGGGCGCTCTCACCGGCGATGTCCGCCGCCTCGGGGGTGTACTCGGCCGGGCCCTCGTCCACCGGCGCGCGAGGCGCCTCGGGAGCGTCACCGTCGAGGTAGCCGATACCGACGTCGAGGCCCGGGAGTTCCGAACGGGCGATGCTTATGATCTCTTCGGCCAGACCCCTGACCAGGGGTGTGGGCGCGCCGGGAACGGCGAGAACCAGCGCGGGCGCGCCCTCGGGAGCCGCCACGGGCTCCGGGCGGCGGTGCCGACCGGACTGGCGGGGACGCGGCATTCGTACAGGCAGGCCGGGGGCGGGCCCGGTGGGGGAGCTCATGGCGCCGAATGCTACTGGTTTTACCCCCGAGGCTGTTCGGGGAGGGGGCATCACACGTCATCTGTCCGTATTTATCCGATGAGTTTGACGGGGATGTCCGTGGTGCCTGCTCTGTCACCGCACCGGGGTCCGGGCAACGGAGCGCCGCTGGTCCGGGGAGAGCGGCGCGCGGCCGGCGAGCCGGATCCCGTACCGGAACATCCCCGCGAACGCGGGGAATTCTCCCTCCGCGCCATCGGCGACAAGGCAGAGCCCGGAATATCCTGCACATCCGGAACATCCCCGCGCCTGCGGGGAATCCGCGATCGCGAAGCCCGAGGGCATGGGCGACGACGGAACATCCCCGCGTCCGCGGGGGAAACCGGCCCGGCCCCCGCCGTTACCGGGTTCCCGCCGGTTCCCGGCCGGTGGCGGGCCGAGGGCCGTCGCCGGTCAGGAACAGCATCGTCGGGTCCGGTGGCAGCCGTAGCGAATCCGTGGCCAGGGCCGATGCGATGAGCAGGGCTCCGGACAAGGGGTCTCCCGAGGGCGGGACCACACGGGCGTACGGAAGGCGGGCCGTCAGTTCCCCGCGGAGCGGTACGAGCAGGGGGTCGCCGATCCCGAACAGGCCACCGGTCAGGGCGATCTCCGCGCCCCCCGCCGACTCCTCGGGACAGACCGCCTCCGCCGCGTCGGCGATATGGCGGGCCGCCTCCCTCAGGACGCCGTCCGCCACGGTGTCGCCCTCCGCCGCGAGGCGGGCCACCTCCGGGGCGAAGGACGCCAGGACCGCCGGGCGGTCGGAGCGGGGATAGAGCTGCCCCGGCAACCCCGTGACCGGACCGAACACCCGCTCCGCCGCCGCCAGCAGCGCCGGTGAGCCGCCGCGTCTGCCGTCGTGGGCGCGGAAGGCCGCCGCCAGGCCCTCGCGGCCGACCCACGCCCCGCCGCCGTAGTCGCCCAGCAGATGGCCCCAGCCGTCGGCCCGGCGCCAGGCCGTCAGATCCGTACCGGTCGCGATCATTCCGGTGCCCGCGGCGACCACCGTGCCGGGGCGCTGGCCGAGGGCGCCCGCGTAGGCGGTCACCGCGTCGGCGGCCAGCGCCAGCCGTCGTACCCCCAGGGCGTCGGCGAGCGCGGCGGGCAGTTCGGCCCGCAACCGTCCGCCCAGGGTGCCCATCCCGGCCGCGCCGACCGCCAGCGCCGCCACCGGCCCGGCACCACCCGGACCGGTACGGTCCCGGGCCTCGCGGACCATCGGCAGCAACTGCTCCAGCAGATGCCCGGCGTCGATACCCGCGTCCCCGGTGCGCACCGGGGTGCGGGAGACCACCGTCTCGGCCGGTCCCGGCCCGTCCGCCGAGGTCCTGGCGAGGGCGACCCGGAGCCCCGAGCCGCCGGAGTCCACCCCGACGACGAGATCCCCGGGCCCCGGGGTCACGGCAGCCGCCACTCGACGGGCCGCGCCCCCTGCTCCGCCAACAGCTCATTGGCCCGGCTGAACGGGCGGGAGCCGAAGAAGCCCCGGTCCGCCGACATCGGCGACGGATGCGCCGACTCGATCGCGGGCAGCGGGCCGAGCAACGGCCGCAGATTCCGCGCGTCCCGGCCCCACAGGATGGAGACCAGCGGCTTGCCCCGCTCGACCAGGGCACGGATCGCCTGCTCCGTGACCTCCTCCCAGCCCTTGCCCCGGTGCGCGGCGGGCTTGCGCGGAGCGGTGGTCAGCGACCGGTTGAGCAGCAGCACGCCCTGGTCGGCCCAGGGCGTCAGATCGCCGTTGGAGGGCCGGGGATGCCCGAGGTCCTTGTGCATCTCCCAGAAGATGTTGTCCAGGCTCTTGGGTACGGGCTGCACATCGGGTGCCACGGAGAAGCTGAGCCCCACCGCGTGCCCGGGGGTGGGATAGGGGTCCTGACCCACGATCAGGACGCGTACGTCGTCGAAGGGCTGCTGGAAGGCGCGGAGCACATGCGCCCCCGCCGGGAGGTACGTCCGCCCCTGGGCGACTTCCGTCCGAAGGAAGTCCCCCATTTCGGCGATGCGTCCCGCCACCGGCTCCAGGGCCTTGGCCCACCCCGGTTCGACAATTTCGTTCAAAGGCCGTCGTGCAGTCACGGTTCGTCACTCTACTGGTCGAATCACGGCTGTCCCCATGTTCTGTACCGATCTCCACGAGGCCCGCGACAGCCGTTCCGCCGGGCCCGTGGCCGCTCGTCTCCGGTGCGCGCCCGGATCGTCCTCAGTTCACGACCGCCGCCCTCACACAGAGCACGTCCGGCAGATGGGCGGCGATCTGCCGCCAGCTGTCGCCGTCGTCGGCGCTCGCGTACAACTCGCCGTTCCGGTTGCCGAAGTACACCCCGGCCGGGTCGGCGTCGTCGGTCCGCAGGGCGTCCCGGAGTACGGTCCCGAAGTGGTCCCCTTCGGGCAGCCCGGCCGACAGGCCCTCCCAGCCGGCGCCCGCGTCCGAGGTCCGGAAGACCCGGCAGCGACGGTCCGCCGGGACCCGGTCGCTGTCCGCGGTGATGGGGAAGACATAGGCGGTGTCGGGCCGGTGCGGATGGGCGGCGACGGCGAAACCGAAGTCGGACGGCAGCCCCGCCCCGATGTCCGTCCAGTGACCGCCCGCGTCGTCGCTGCGGTAGACGCCCCAGTGGTTCTGGAGATAGAGCCGGTCGAGATCGCCCGCGTCCTGGGCGATCTTGTGCACGCACTGGCCGAACTCGGGGTGCGGATCGGGCAGGAAGACCGCCGACACCCCGTCGTTCGACGGGTCCCAGCTCGCCCCGCCGTCCCGGGATCTGAAGACCCCGGCCGTCGAGACCGCGACCGTCACCGCCGCCGGGTCGCGGCGGTCGGTGACGACCGTGTGCACCGCCTCCCCGCCGCCGCCGGGCTCCCAGCGCGACCGGGTCGGATGCTCCCACAGGGGGCGGACCAGCTCGAAGCTCTCCCCCCGGTCCACCGAGCGGAACAGGGCCGCGGGCTCGGTCCCCGCGTACACCACCGAGGGGTCGCCGCCGGTGGCCGGATGGAGCTGCCACACCCGTTCCAGCGATGCCCCGGTGTCCTGGGGGAACGCCACCGCGGGCCGGTCCGGCTCCACCCAGCTCGCGCCCAGGTCGTCGGAGTGGAAGACCGACGGACCCCAGTGCGCGCTGTCGCAGCCCGCCAGCAGTCTCGGTACGGGACCACGGGTGTCGATCGCCGCCGCGTACACCGCCTGGGCCGGGAAGAACGGCCCTGACAGCTCCCACCGGCCGCCCCGGCGGCGGCCCGTGAACAGCCCCTTCCGTGTTCCCACGACCAGCAGCACCTCGGACATGCCCGCTCCTCCCGACGCCTTCGTCATGGATACGGGCCAGTGTGCACCCAGCCACTGACAGCGGCCTCCGCAGCGGCGTCACCGCAGGTCAAGCCGGGGGTGATCGAGAGTGTGCCGACCCGCCCCGCGAGTGCCGCGCCCCGCCCGTACGGGTGGCCCGGGGATGCTCCCGGACCCGGAGGGCGCCTCCGGGTCACGCCGCCACCCCCCTCGCCCTCCGCCGCAGGGCAGGGCGGCCGTCGTCCCCTCCGGGCCCGGCCGCCGCCCGCGCCGGATCACATCTTCCGCATCCGGCCGATCTCCGCCGACTGCTGTGAGATGACGTCATTGGCCATCTCCTGGATCAGGGTGTTCCGCCCGTCCGAGAGCGCCTCGGCCGCCATCGTCACCGCACCGTCGTGGTGAGTGATCATCAGCTTGAGGAACAGCTCGTCGAAGGCCGCCCCCTTCGCCGCCTTCAACTGCGCCAGCTGGGCGTCGGTGGCCATCCCCGGCATACCGTCGGCGGTGTCGTGCCCGCCGTGCCCGCCGCCGTGTCCGCCGTCCTTCGGCCTCTGCGCGGCGAACCGCTTCAACCAGCTCTCCATCGCCGCGATCTCCGGCTTCTGCGCGGCGGATATCCGCTCGGACAACCGCTTGACCTGCGTGGACGAGGCGCGGTCCGGGACCAGGGCGGTCATCGTCAGCGCCTGGGCGTGATGCTCGATCATCATCTCCGCATAGCTGAAGTCGGCGGAGTTCGGGCTGTCGTCGGGCAGCGCCTTCACGGCCTGCTCGGGCGTCAGGGTCTTCGCGGGTTCGCCCGGTTTGCCCGGAGCGACCACGGAGCCCGTCGCGGTGACCGAGGGGGAGGCGACCGGCGCGGAGTCCGCCTTCTTGCCGTGGTGTTCGGATCCGCCGTGGCCGTCCGAACCGCCGGACTCACAGGCGCTGAGGGCGAGCGCGCCGACCAGGGCGGCCAGGGCCAGGGCGGCGGATCTGCGGATACGCGCTGCCGGGCGGTGGTTCAACACGGGGACCTCCTGGGGGCACTTGGGGACGAGGGGGGCCGTTTCGAACAGTTCCCCGGGTTAATGATCAAAAACTTTCGTGACGGGTGTGTTGCCATCTATTGAAATGCGCATGCTAGGCACAATACTTCCGTGGTGTGTGAACCGTTCGATCCGAACGGAGACGAGGGAGGACGCAGTGACCCTGTTCCGCACCGCGCGCGTACGGCGCAGACGTCTGGGCGTGGCGGCAGCCGCGGCCGGGCTGATGGCCGCGCTGCTGACGGCGGCACCCGCCGCCGCCACACCGGACCCCGGGGACGCCCCGGTCAAGAAGGAGGCCACCAACAGCCAGGAGGCCGAGGCCCGTGCCGCCATCGCCGGCGGCGAGATACCCGGCGTGGACGAGATCGTCCACAGCGCCAACGTCCAGCATCTGGCGAACATCCCGAAGGACACCCTCCGGGGTACCAACTCGGACCTCGCCTTCCAGGGCAAGTACGTCTTCGCGGGCAACTACGACGGCTTCACCGTCTACGACATCTCCAACCCGCGTTCCCCGAAGACCGTCTCGCAGGTGTTGTGTCCCGGCAGCCAGAACGACATCTCCGTCGAGGGCAACCTGCTCTTCCTGTCCACCGACTCGTCCCGCAGCGACAACTCCTGCAGCAGCAAGTCGCAGTCGGCCACGGTCAAGGACTCGTGGGAGGGCGTGAAGATCTTCGACATCAGCGACAAGCGCAACCCGAAGTACGTCGCCGCCGTCGAGACCGCCTGCGGCTCCCACACCCACACCCTGGTCCCGGAGCGCCGCAACATCTACGTGTACGTCTCCTCGTACTCGCCGAACGCGGCCTTCCCCGACTGCCAGCCGCCGCATGACGGCATCTCCATCATCAAGGTGCCCCGCAAGGCGCCCGAGCAGGCGAAGGTCATCGGCTTCCCAGTGCTCTTCCCCGGCAGCGGCCCCGACGGCGGCGGCAACCCCGGTGGTCCGACCAACCCGGGCGTCTCCAAGACGACCGGCTGCCACGACATCACCGTGCTCCCGTCGAAGGACCTGGCGGCCGGTGCCTGCATGGGTGACGGTATCCTCTTCTCCATCAAGGATCCGGAGAAGCCCAAGGTCATCGATCAGGTCCAGGACAATGTGAACTTCGCGTTCTGGCACTCGGCGACCTTCAACCAGGACACCGACAAGGTCGTCTTCACCGACGAGCTGGGCGGCGGCGGCGCCGCCACCTGCAACGCGGAGATCGGTCCCGACCGGGGTGCCAACGGCATCTACGACCTCGTCGGCAAGGGCGACAAGCGCAAGCTGGTCTTCCGCAGCTACTACAAGATCCCGCGGCACCAGGCCGCCACCGAGAACTGCGTGGCCCACAACGGGTCCGTCATCCCGGTGAAGGGCCGCGACATCATGGTCCAGTCCTGGTACCAGGGCGGTGTCTCCTTCTGGGACTTCACCGACTCGTCGAAGCCGAAGGAGATCGGCTACTTCGAGCGCGGACCGCTCTCCGTCGACACCCTGGTCGGCGGCGGCACCTGGTCGGCGTACTACTACAACGGATACGTCTACTCGAACGACATGGCGAAGGGCCTGGACGTCCTGAAGATCAACGACAGGCGGACCGACCCGGCGAAGAAGGTGCGACTGCACGAGCTGAACGTCCAGACGCAGCCGGACTACTTCGACCGCCACGACGACGATGACGACGATGACGACTGACAAACCCTGACGGACGATCCCCGCGGACGACCGTAGTCTCCGGCCGGAGGCCATGACACGGTACGGACCCGGCGATCACAAAGGTCAGGGGGTGTCCCGCCGGGGCGGCAACGCACCCGGCGGGACACCGAGTTCCCACTCCAGCCCGTACCGCTGGAACAGCTCGGACCGCAGCAACTCGGGCGCCATCGGCGCGCCCGGCAGCACGATCGCGAAGACCGCGCCCATCAGCTGGGCCCGCAGCAGCGGATAGTCGGCGGCCGGCGCCGCCGACCCGTACCGCTCCACCGCGCCCCGCAGCAGCGCCGCCAGCCGCTGCTGCTCGGGACACTGGACGAACCCCTCCGCCTGCAGCACCCCGGACATATGCGCCCGCATCAGTACCGGCCGGTGCACCGCCAGGCCGATGACGGCGTCGATGGCCCGCGCCAGCAGCTCGCGCCCGTCGTCCGTCCGGGGCTCCCGGCGCAGCGCCTCGTCCAGCGTGCGGTGCATCAGACGGTGCACGGCCGACTGGAGGAGCTGGTGCTTGCCCGGGAAGTAGTACGAGACCAGACCGCGGGCCGCGCCCGCCCGGTCCGCGATATCGGCCAGTGTCGTGGTCTCGTACCCCCGCTCGCCGACCAGGTCGACCGTGGCCTGGAGGAGCCGCTCGCGCGAACGCCTGCGCAGTTCTTCATTGACCGATGCGCTCCGGGGGCTCATCCTGGACTCCTGCGTTGACTGGCTTCCGGCCAATATACTCAGCGCAACCCCTCGTCCGGCCGTCAGGCCGGTCACGGCGGGAGCGGGGGCCGGACCGGGCGACGCGGGGGATCGCCCGGCCCGGCCGCCGCGGTCACCGCGATACCGGTATCACGTCCGTCCGAGGTCCTCCGGAGACCCGAGCCGCCGCTCGATCCAGGGACAGGCCGCGGTCGCGAGCAGCGCCCAGCCCACCCCCATCAGCCAGCCGCCGAGTACGTCGCTGGGCCAGTGCACCCCGAGATAGAGCCGGGTCAGGCCCACCCCGACGACGGAGACCGCGACCACGGTCACGACGACCGCCCAGGCCCGGCCCCGCGTCCCGTACCGGCGCAGCAGCCACGCCAGCACCACCAGGACCACGGCGGCCGTCATGGCGTGACCGGAGGGATAGGACGCGTAGTGCGCCGAGTCGACGGGGTCGGGCCAGACCGGCCGGTCCCGGTCCACCGCCGCCTTGACCGACTGCTGGAGCACGGTGCCGAGACCGACGGTGGCCGCCAGCCAGAGCGCGACCGCCCACGCGCGGCGCCAACAGAGCCAGGCCACGACCACGGCGGTCAGCAGCCGCATCGTCCAGGGGTCCCAGACCCAGTCGGTGAGGATGCGATTGGCGTGGACGAGACCGGGTTCGGTGACGGCCCGTCGGTGCAGCGACTCGGCCACCGACCGGTCGAAGTCGATCAACGGCGACCAGGCGGCGGCGACCGGCCACAGCACCAGCGCCGAGAGTGCGAGCAGAACGAGCCCGGCTCGGGCGGCGCCGCCGAACCGTGGTGGTTCGGGCGGACGGGACAGGACCGAAGGGCCGGGGCCGGGGGGAGCGGTTCCGGGGGAAGGCATGGTGGTGATCTTCCCGGTAGGAGCCGACCACTGCCATCCCGTCGTACGGAATTCGTCACACCGGTCCCCGACTCGGCCGGTACGCCACCCGGGCGGCGCGTCCGCGCCCCTGCCGCCGACCGGTCCGCCGAAATGGCGGGAATGGCGGGAATGGCGGGAAAGGGGCGTCAGCTCAGGGCGCGCAGGGCGGGGACGAAGGCCACCAGGACCGGGACGACCGGCACGAGCGCGGCGGCGGCCGTCAGGCGGAGCCGCCGGACGGGGGCCAGCCGGGGCGTCGCCGCCAGCAGCCGGTTCACCCGCTGGGGGAGATGGTCGTGCTGCGGCGGGCAGGGCCCGAACACTCCGCGTTCCTCGTTCAGTTCCACCAGGGCCAGGGCGATCGTGAGCCGTCCGAACCGCTTGGAGGCCATGTCGTCGGCCGACAGCTCCACCAGCCGGTGCATCTCGTCCCGGAACGCCGCGAAGACCGGGATCTGCGGAAACCCGGTCGCCAGCGCCCCCGAGACATGCAGCAGCCAGTCGTGCCGGGCCCGGGCGTGGCCCTGCTCGTGCGCCAGTACGGCATCGAGCTGACGGCCCTTCAGCCTGCGCAGCGCGGCGGTGGTGATGACCAGTTGGGGCGCGGCCCCGGGCAGCCACCAGGCGCCGGGCCGGTCGCCCTCCAGCACCACGAGCCGCTCGCCCTCGGTCTCCTCGCCGGGCAGCAGCGGGGACCGTACCTGCAACTCGCGCCGTCGCTGTCGCCGCTGGGCGCGGGCGCCCCGGATCTCCCGGGTCAGCATCGCGGCCGACCAGAGCCCGCCGCAGGCCAGCAGTATCGCGAGTACGGCGGCCCACGGGCCGCCCGTGCCCAGGGCGTACGCCTCCACCACGGCCTGCGGCGCCGGGGCGAAGACCCGCCCCCGGACCAGCTGCCAGGCCGCCGCCGCGCTGAAGGTCATCGAGAGCGTGAACGACAGCAGTACCGCCGCCACCACGCACTGCCACACCCAGAGCGCCACGATGGGTTCCCGCTCCGGCCAGTCGGCCCGCGCCACCAGACGGGGCGCCACGACGGCGGCCAGTGCGCCGAGCGACAGCAGCACGAGGGAGACCAGCATGGGCTCAGCCTATGAGGGCCCGGTGGCCCGGGGATCGTCCCGGACGGCAAAGTGACGCACGCCACGGTCTTCCCGGCCTCTCCCGGCGATCGTCCGGGGATGCCGCCGGGCCCTCGGCACCACCGCCCGGCGGGCGGGCTCCGGGCCGTTCCCGCCCCGTATGCCGCCGGGGCCGTGCCGCGTACGCTGTCCGGCACCCGCGCGACCGGTCCCGGCCGCGGCCGTCGAGACGGGAGAGACCGTTCCCATGAGCACCGCACCGCCGCGCACCCCCGGTGATCTGACCTTCCGGGACGCCCGGCCGTCCGACGTCCCCGAACTGGCCGCGCTGATCCAGGCCGCGTACCGCGGCGGCGACGGGGTGGAGCGGGGCTGGACCACCGAGGCGGACATCATCGGCGGACAGCGGATCGACGCGGACGGCATCCGGGACGTGATGGCGCGCGACGACAGCCGGCTCGTCACCGTGACCGGCGCGGCGGACGACGGGATCGTCTCCTGCTTCCAGCTCGAACGGCGCGGTGACATCGCCTACTTCGGGCTCTTCGCGGTCCGCCCCGGTCTCCAGGGCGGCGGGGTCGGCCGTGTGGTCATCACCGAGGCTGAGCGGCTGGCGCACCGGGAGTGGGGCGCCGTCGCGATGGAGATGACGGTGATCTCCCTGCGGAACGACCTGATCTCCTGGTACGAGCGGCGCGGCTATCGCCGTACGGGAGAGCTGTCGCCCTTCCCGTACGGCAATGAGCGCTTCGGCCTCCCGCGCCGCCCCGACCTCGTCTTCGAACGGCTGGTCAAGCCCCTCGGCTGAGCGCGGCCTGCGACCCTCGCGGGCCCCGACCGGCGCCTTTTCTAGGCCGTGAACCGGCCGGTGCGGCGGATCTCGGGGAAGTCGGTGGTGACACCGTCGAGTTCGAGTGCGCGGGCCAGCCGGAGCTGGGCCTGGGTGTTGACCACCCAGCCCAGTACCCGCAGACCCTCGGCGTGGGCCCGTTCCGTGGTCTCCAGGGTCAGCCGGCGGATGTCGAGGGCCAGCCAGTGTGCCCCCACCGCCTTGGCCCGGTCCACGATGTCGCCGCCCCAGCGACCGGCGATGAGTACGGTCCGCACCCCCGGCACCAGCGCCGCGATCTCGGCCACCGCGTCGTCGTGGAACGAGGAGACGGTGACCCGCCCGGCCAGATCGCGGCGGAGCAGTACCCCGGCGAGTACCCGGGCCGCCGCCACGTCCTTGATCTCGGCCTGGAGCGGGCTCCGTACCGCGTCGACGACCTCGTCGAAGACCGGTACCCGTTCGCCGTCGCCCGCGTCCAGCTCCCTCAGCTCGGCGAGGGTCTTCTCCGCGACGGGCCCGCGCCCGTCGGTCGTACGGTCCACGTCCGCGTCGTGCATGACCACGAGCGCGCCGTCCTTGCTCAGATGCAGATCCAGCTCGATGGCGTCCATACCGGACTGTTCCGCCCGGATGAAGGAGCGCAGGGTGTTCTCCGGCGCCACGCCCATGACCCCGCGATGACCGATGGTGAGGAACGTCAAGATTCTCTCGCTTCCGTCGACGGCGGATCCCGCGCGGCTGCCCGAGGACGCCGCCCGGCAGGGCGCAGCCTAATGTTCCGTACCCAGGAGGGAACCGTCCGTGCACGGACGAGTGCGGGGGACCGCTCCTGTGGGTGATCACGCCGAGGGAAGTCGCCGTGCCCGGGGTCGTGGGCCGTAAACCTTTCGGTGTTCATGAAGGTGCGCAGGATAATTTCCATAGGGCTCACTTGTCTCGAAGAAGGACCCCTGGATACGGTGTCTTGACGCGAGGTTCTCCCGTGGAGGAAGTGACATGACGGAAATTCTTGTGCAGGACGCCGCCGGGGCGGCCATATCCACTGCCGACCGGGTGGTGGACCACCCGGCCTGGACGCGGCTCAAGAGTGCCGTCGAGGGCATCCGGCCCTGGCAGTCCAAGGACGGCTCGATCGACTTCGACGCCGAGGGCGCCCCCGCCCGCGCCGAGGCCGAGGCCGCCGTCGAGCGGATCGCGGGGGCGGTCGGGGAACTCTCCCCGCTGCTGCCGCACGACGCCGACTACCACCGGGCCCTCGTCGCCGACCTCCGCAAATGGGCCGACGACGCCTTCGCGGTGCCGGACTTTCTCGACTCCCTGCTGGCCTTCCACCCGGCCGCCGGCCGGGCCGACGGCCTCCAGCACCTCGTGGTCTTCCCCATGTACACCCAGAACGGCAACCCGGACCGCAACCTGGAGGCCGTCGTCCTGCGCATGGTCTGGCCCGAGTGGCTGGCCGAGCTGGAGCGCACCCGCTACGACAACCCGCTGTTCTGCGGGATCACCTTCGAGGACTTCACCGCCGGGTACGACACCAACTCCGCGGTCCTCTTCCCCGAGACCATCGCCGTCCGCGAGGCCCCCGAGCGCTTCACCTGGGGCGGCATCTTCTGCGACCGCGAGGCCGCCCGGTTCCGCGCCGTGACCACCGAGGCCGTCGCCGTGCTCGGCCTGGAGCTGCCCGAGGACATCCGGGCCATGGTCGGCGACCAGCAGCGCTGCCAGGAGGCGTTCGTCCTCTGGGACATGGTCCACGACCGCACCCACAGCCACGGCGACCTGCCGTTCGACCCGTTCATGATCAAGCAGCGCCAGCCGTTCTGGATGTACGGCCTGGAGGAGCTGCGGTGCGACCTCACCGCCTTCAAGGAGGCCGTACGCCTGGAGGCCGACGGCTTCCCGCAGGGTCGTGACGTGCAGTACGCCGTACTCTTCGACCGGATGTTCCGCTTCCCGGTCACCGGTGAGCGGGTCCGCAACTACGACGGGCTCGGCGGCCAGCTCCTCTTCGCCTACCTCCACCAGCACGACGTGGTCCGCTGGACCGACAACACCCTCAAGATCGACTGGGACCGGGCGCCGCAGGTCACCAACCAGCTCTGCGCCGAGATCGAGCAGCTCTACCGCGACGGCATCGACCGGCCCAAGCTGGTCCACTGGTTCGCCGCGTACGAGCTGGTCTCCCGCTATCTCGCCCCGCACCCCGGCTCCCGCTGGGCCAAGGGCCCCGAGGCCCTGGACCTCTCCCAGCCGCCCCGCAAGCTGGTCGACGACGTGCTTCCGGACGAGTTTCCGCTCAGCATGTTCTATGAGGCGCTGTCCAAGAAGCTCAAGAAGGTGATCGCCACCACCCGGGGCATCACCGCGAACGGCCCGGTGGCCGACGGCACCGCTTCCGGAGCAGCCGCGTGACCCATCGCATCGAGGAGGCGACCGGGATGAAGAACTCCAACGGCCCGCTGGAAGGTGCCGTCGTCGCGGTCGCCGGAGCGGCCGGCCCCGCCGGGCGCGCCGCCCTGCTGCGGCTGGCCGAGGCCGGGGCGACCGTCGTCGGGGCCGACGCCGACCCCGAGCGGCTCGCCTCCGCCGTCGACGCCGCCCGCTACGCCCACGGCGGCGCCACCGTCACCGGTGACACCGTCGATCTGCTCGACCTCGACGCCACCCGGGAATGGGCCGAGAAGACCGAGCGCGAGTTCGGCCGGATCGACGGCCTGGTCCACCTGGTCGGCGGCTGGCGCGGCAGCGCCTCCTTCGCCGAGACCAGCCTCGCCGACTGGGACCAGCTGGAGCGGCTGCTGATCCGCACCGTCCAGCACACCTCCCTCGCCTTCCACGACGGACTGCTCCGGAGCGACCGCGGCCGGTATCTCCTGATCAGCGCCGCCGGGGCGAGCGCCCCCACCGCGGGCAACGCCGCCTACGCCGCCTCCAAGGCCGCCGCCGAGGCATGGACCCTCGCCCTCGCCGACGCCTTCCGCAAGGCCGGGGGCGACGACGGCCCCCGGGCCGCGGCTGCGATCCTGGTGGTCAAGGCTCTGGTGCACGACGCCATGCGCGCCGAGCGCCCGAACGCGAAGTTCGCGGGCTTCACGGACGTCACGGAACTGGCCGAGGCCGTCACCGGGGTCTGGGACCGGTCCGCCAGTGATGTGAATGGACAGCGCCTGTGGCTGACGCCCCGCCCGTGAAGACCTCCCCGACGGCCGCCAGGCGCCACCACGACCCCGGCGTACGGGGCTTCGCCAGCGACAACTACGCCGGGATCCACCCCGAGGTACTCGCCGCCATCGCCCTCGCCAACGGCGGCCACCAGGTCGCCTACGGCGAGGACGAGTACACCGAACACCTCCAGCGGATCATGCACAGCCACTTCGGCCCCACCGCCGAGGCGTTCCCGGTCTTCAACGGCACCGGCGCCAACGTCACGGCGCTCCAGGCCATGACCGACCGCTGGGGCGCGGTGATCTGCGCCGACACCGCCCATATCAATGTCGACGAGGGCGGCGCGCCGGAGCGGATGGGCGGACTGAAGCTGCTCACCGTCCAGACCCCGGACGGCAAGCTCACCCCCGAGCTGATCGACCGGCAGGCCTGGGGCTGGGAGGACGAGCACCGGGCGATGCCCCAGGTCGTGTCGATCACCCAGAACACCGAACTGGGCACGGTCTACACCCCGGAGGAGATCCGGGCGATCGTGGAGCACGCCCACGAGCGGGGGATGAAGGTCCATCTCGACGGCGCCCGGATAGCCAACGCGGCGGCGTCCCTGGACGTCCCCATGCGGACCTTCACCAACGCCGTCGGCGTCGATGTGCTCTCCTTCGGCGGCACCAAGAACGGAATGATGCTCGGCGAGGCCGTCATCGTCCTCGAACCGGACGCGGTCAGCCATATGAAGCATCTGCGGAAGCTGTCCATGCAGCTCGCCTCCAAGATGCGCTTCGTCTCCGTACAGTTCGAGGCACTGCTCGCCCGCGATCTGTGGCTGCGCAACGCCCGGCACGCCAACACGATGGCCCGGCGGCTCGCCGACGGCGTCCGCCAGGCCGACGGGGTCGAGATCCTTCACCCGGTCCAGGCCAACGCGGTCTTCGCCCGGCTGCCGCACGAGGTCAGCCTGCGGCTCCAGCGCCGCTTCCGGTTCTACTTCTGGGACGAGGCGGCGGGCGACGTCCGCTGGATGTGCTCCTGGGACACCACCGAGGACGACGTCGACTCCTTCGTCCAGGCGCTCAAGGAGGAGCTGGCGCGCTGAGGCGCCCCTCCGCCCCCGTACCCGGCCGTACGGTCACGCGGTACGTATAAATATGCGGCCGACCGGAAAATCATTGGACTCCGGTCGGCCGCCCTCCTTATCGTCACCCGTATGGAACTCATCCAGCAGACGGCCGACAGCTCCGCCTATCTGGCCACCGACGAGGCCGTCGACCACGAACATCCGGTGGTCCGCGCCACCGCCGGGCGGCTGCGCCGCGACAATCCCGGCGCATACGCATACGCCCGGGCCGCCTTCGAGTTCGTCCGGGACGCCGTCACGCATTCCATCGACACCGACGACCCCCGGGTCACCTGGCGCGCCTCCGATGTGCTCGAAGCCCGGACCGGTATCTGCTACGCCAAGGCCCACGCCCTCGCCGCCCTGCTGCGGGCCGAGGGGATACCGGCCGCCCTCTGTTACCAGAACCTCGGTGTGGTGCACGGACTCGTCGCCCTGCGTCTGCCGGGACGCGACCACTGGTCCCGGATCGACCCGCGCGGCAACAAGCCCGGCGTCGACGCCCGGTTCTCCCTCGACGAGGAGCGGCTGGCCTTTCCCGTCGATCCCGAGTCCAACGAGATGGACTATCCGGTCCTGTATGCTGCACCGCACCCGGTGGTGCTCGCCGCCCTCAAGGCCGCGCCCGACCGGGAAACCCTCTGTAGGACGCTCCCCACCGCACTGTGACGAGGAACCGCATGGCGCTCACACTCACCGTCTCCGACGAGGTCTCCGCCCTCGCGCCCGGCTTCACCCATCTCGCGATCGAGGCGCACGGACTGGTCAACGGACCGAGTGACGACCACAGTTCCGCCCTGCTCGGCGAAGCGGCCCGCCGCCTCGCCGAACGCCTCGACGGCCGGGCACCCCACGAGGACCCCCATATGGCCGCCTGGCGCGAGGTGTACACCGCCTTCGGCGCCAAGCCCTCCCGGACCCGCAACTCCGCCGAGGCGCTGGCCAAGCGCGCCCTCGCGGACGGCGGACTCCCCAGGATCAACCGCCTGGTCGACGTCTACAACGCGATCAGCGTCGCGCATCTGATCCCGGTCGGCGGAGAGGACCTCGACCGGATCAGCGGCTCGATGCGGCTGGTCCGCGCCGTCGGCGACGAACCCTTCACCACCGTCGCCGCGGGCGCCGAGACCGTCGAACACCCCGAACCCGGCGAGGTCGTCTGGTGCGACGACCAGGGCGTCACCTGCCGCCGCTGGAACTGGCGCCAGGGCCCCCGGACCCGGCTCACCGAAGACACCGTCGACGCCGTCTTCCTGCTGGAATCGCTGGACCCCATGACCGCCGCCGAACTGGCGGCGGCGGGCGCCGAACTCGCCGAATCCCTGGCGAAGGTCAGCCCCGGCGCCCGGATCACCGTCCGCGAACCCGGCCGCTGAACGCGGCGCGCCCGGCCCGGCGAACCCGTCGCCGGACCGGGCGCACCCGGATGTCCCTGCCGCGCGGCGTCAGCGCGCCTCGCGAAGCTCCGCCGGGGACGGGGCCGTACCGCCCAGATGGGCCGGTACCCACCAGGTGTCCGACGCGTCCTTCGGCCGTACGGGATACGCCCGCTGCGCCGCCTCCAGCAACTCCTCGACCCGCTCCCGCAGCCGCCGGGTGATGGCCCCCGCGTACTGGTCGGCCGGGGCCTCCATCGGCTCGCCCACCCGGATGGTGATCGGGATGTGGCTGCGCCGCAGATTACGCGGACGGCCCTTCGTCCAGAGCCGCTGCGTACCCCACAGGGCCATCGGGATCAGCGGGACGCCCGCCTCCTGCGCCAGCCGGGCCGCACCCGACTTGAACGACTTCAGGGTGAACGACTGGGAGATGGTGGCCTCCGGGAAGACCCCGATGATCTCGCCCGAACGGAGTGCGTCCAGCGCGTGCTGATACGCCGCCTCGCCCTTCTGCCGGTCCACCGGGATGTGCTTCATCCCCCGCATCAGGGGGCCGCCGATCCGGTGCCGGAAGACCGACTCCTTCGCCATGAAGCGCACCAGCCGCTTCTGGGGCAGGGCGGCCAGGCCGGAGAAGATGAAGTCCAGATAGCCGATGTGATTGCTGACCAGGACGGCCCCGCCGGTCTGCGGGATGTGGTGTGCCCCCTGGGTGTCGATCTTCAGATCGAGCGCCTTGAACATGGTGCGGGCGGCGCCGACGATCGGCCGGTAGACGAGCTCAGCCATCGGGAGATGACCCTTCTGTCGTACCCGGGGAGGGTTCTCCCGGTGGAAGTTACGCATCCGTAGGTTTTCGGTGCTGGGCCGATCGTGCCCCATACGCGCCGGTCTGACCAGTCCCGGCGTGTCCGGAGCGCGAGATTCTCGTCACGCCCCGCTGCCCGCCCATTGACTCATACGGCCTCGGCGGCACATGCGGCGGGGCGGCGCGGGCGGTCGGGCCCGCTCCGCGCGGCGTCGGCAAGGTCACAGTTCCAAGCGCTTGCTCAGGGGTAGGGTGAGATACGTACTCGTGAGTAATATCTGCCTCGGGGAGTCGGTCGCCGAAGACCGGCCACCCCGGCCGCGGGCACATATGCTGCCTCGCGGGACGAACCCCCCGGCTGGCCGGGGACACCACGGAATTGGCCGCTGCACGTAGGAGAGCCGTCGTGAGCTTGAGGATCGTTGTCTGTGTGAAGTATGTGCCCGATGCGAGTGGTGATCGGGGGTTCGCGGATGATCTGACGGTGGATCGTGAGGGTGTGGACGGTCTGTTGTCGGAGCTGGACGAGTACGCGGTGGAGCAGGCGCTGCGGATCGCGGAGGCTGCTGGCGGGGATGCGTCGGTGACGGTGCTGACGGTGGGTCCTGAGGACGCGCGGGAGGCGGTGCGCAAGGCGCTGTCGATGGGTGCGGACGCGGGGATCCATGTCGAGGACGACGGCATCCATGGTTCGGATGTGATGGGGACGTCGTTGGTGGTGGCGTCGGCGGTGGAGAAGGCCGGGTTCGATCTGGTGGTGTGCGGGATGGCGTCGACGGACGGCGTGATGGGTGTCCTGCCGGCGTTG
>NZ_JBFADP010000080.1:0-27445 GCF_040641415.1 Streptomyces sp. NPDC020875
CCTCGTACTGGACGTACTTGGGAAATCCCGACAACGCGGCGAATGTGCGTGCCGGGCGTCGCGGGCCAGGCGGGATTTTGAAGACACGGCCTAGGGTGCGGGCCCATGGTTTCCGATACCCCCTCTCACCTCCGTACCACCGCCGACGCCTATGACGACGTGGCCCAGCTGTACACCGACTTGGTGCGGGACGATCTGGACGGTAAGCCGATCGACCGCGGACTGCTCGACGAGTTCGCCGCCGATGTAGCGGCCGGCGGCGGCGGTACGGTCGCCGAGCTGGGCTGCGGCCCCGGGCGGATCGCCGGATATCTGCGCGGGCTCGGTACGGACGTCTTCGGGATCGATCTGTCGCCCGAGATGATCCGGATCGCCCGGGAGACCTATCCGGAGCTGCGGTTCGAGGTCGGCTCCATGCACGCGCTCGACCTCGGCGACGGCGCGCTCGGCGGTGTCGTGGTCTGGTATTCGATGATCCACACCCCGCCGGAGGAGGTGCCGTCGTACTTCGACGAGATCCGCCGGGTCCTCGCCCCCGGCGGACGGCTGCTGCTGGCGTTCTTCGAGTCCGGGGACGACCCGCTCACCGTCTTCGACCACAAGGTCACCCCGGCCTACCGCTGGCCCGCCGACGCCCTGGCCCGGACCGCGGCCGCCGCCGGATTCACCGAGACCGACCGGATCGTGCGCCATCCGCGCGAAGGGGAGCGGTTCCGGCAGGGGCGGCTGATGATGCGGCTCGGGTGACGCGAAGGACCCCGTACGGCACTGTTGCCGTACGGGGTCCTCCGGTCCGCGAGGGGGGTCCGGTGGCCCGGGGGCGTTGCCCCGTCGGGCCCGGTCGCCCGGTCACCGGCTATTACCCGGTGATCAGTACCAGCCCTGCGTCTGCCACTTCGTCCAGGCGCCGCACGGGCTGCCGTACCGGTCCTTCATGTAGTCGAGACCCCACTCGATCTGGGTCTCCGGGTTCGTCTGCCAGTCCGACCCGGCCGTCGCCATCTTCGTCGCCGGCAGGGCCTGGACCAGGCCGTAGGCGCCGCTCGACGGGTTCGACGCCTGGACGTCCCAGTTGCTCTCCTTGGCCACGATCTGGCTGAAGCACCGGAACTGCGCGTCGTCGCCGATCATCTTCTGGGCGATCGCCTTCGCGGACGCGGCCTCGGCCGCCGCCGGTGCCGCCACCGGGGCTGCGGAGGCGGAGCCGGGGGCCAGGCCCAGCACCATCGTCGCGGAGGAGGCGACGACGGCCGCGCCGAAGAGCGCGGTACGGGGCCGGTGACGGAGGGCGGCGGCGAAGGAGCGGGGCACAGGGCATCCTGACGTCGGGGACGGGGAACGCCGTCGGGCGGGGCGGGAAACGCCTCGTCGCCCGGCGACCGGAACAGTTGAGCAGCCGCCCCCGGCCGCCCGCAACGCGCCCCGCTACGACCCGGCGTCGCACCCGGGGCGCCACCCCCGGTGATCCGGGCCGGTCAGGGCGCCCGGCGTCCCGTCGTACCGCTACGAAGACGCCTCGTAGGCCCTCGGCGGGCTGTGGGGCGGCTCACCCGGCGGACCGTCCCCGGGGGCGTCGAATGTGACCCGCGCCTCGAACGCGGCCCGCCGGGTCGCCCGCCGCAGCAGCTTCAGCACCGCCGGGCCCGCCGTCAGCGTCAGGACCACCGTCAGCACCGCCCGGCCCAGGTCCCAGCCCAGGGACGTCGCCGCCACATAGGCGAAGAAGCGGACCAGGTTGTCCGCGAGCGGATCGCCCGGCTGGAACGAGATCCCCGTCGCCATGCCCGGGACGATCGTCCACCCCTGGAGATTCATCACCGTGCCGTACGCGAACGCGGCGAAGGCCCCGTACGCGGCCAGCATCAGCGCCTCCGCCCGCCCCCGCAGCCGCTCCGCGCCCGGCAGCAGCCCGGCGCCCATCGTGAACCAGCCCATCGCCAGCATCTGGAACGGCATCCACGGGCCCACTCCGCCCGTCAGCAGCGCCGACGCGAACATCGTCACCGAACCGAGGACGAAGCCGAACCCCGGCCCCAGCACCCGGCCCGCCAGCACCATCAGAAAGAACATCGGCTCCAGGCCCGCCGTCCCGGCGCCCAGGGGCCGCATCGCCGCCCCCACGGCCGCCAGCACCCCCAGCATCGCGACCGCCTTCGGCCCCAGCCCGGTATCCGCGATCGTCGCCACGACCACCGCCACCAGCAGCGGCAGCAGCAGCGCGAAGAGCCACGGCGCGTCCTCCGCGTGCGCCACCACCCCGGACCGTTCGTCCGCCAGCAGCGGCCAGCCGAAGAACGCCACCCCGATCGCGCTGATCAGCGCCAGGGCCGCGACCGAACGGGGCCCCAGCCGGACCGGCCGCGCCGGTCCGGCCGACGGGACCGGCGGCTTCGACGGCCGCCCGCTCGCGCTCACAGCGCCGCCTCCACCTGCGAGACGGTCAGCCAGCGCCGCGGCGCCAGCACCTTCGCCACCTGCGGCGCGAACGCCGGGGAACCCACCACGACCTCCGCCATCGGCCCGTCGGCGACGATCTCGCCGTCCGCCAGGATCACCACCCGCTGCGCCAGCTCGGCCGCCAGCTCCACATCGTGTGTCGCCAGGACGATCGCGTGGCCCCGGGCGGCCAGCCCCCGCAACACCGTCACCAGCCGCGCCTTCGCCGCGTAGTCCAGCCCCCGGGTCGGCTCGTCGAGCAGCAGCAGCGGGGGCCGGGCGGTCAGCACTACGGCCAGCGCCAGCGCCAGCCGCTGCCCCTCCGACAGATCCCGGGGATGCGTCTCGTCCGCCACTCCCGGCAGCAGCTCCGCCACCAGTTCACGACAGCCGCCGGGCGCGGCGCCCGCGTCGGCGTCCGCCGCCGCGCACTCGGCCGCGACCGTGTCCGCGTAGAGCAGATCGCGCGGCTCCTGCGGCACCAGACCGACCCGCCGGATCAGCTCCTTCGGCCGGGTCCGGCGCGGTACGAGCCCGCCGACGGACACCCCGCCCGACACCGGCTCCACCAGCCCGACCAGCGTCGACAGCAGGGTCGACTTCCCGGCCCCGTTCCGGCCCATCAGGGCGACCGTCTCCCCGGCGCCCACCGTCAGCGCCACCGACCGCAGCGCCGTGACCCGGCCGTGCCGGACCGTCACGCCGTCCAGTGCGGCGACCGGCTCACCTGGGGCGTACGCCGGGGACGCGGCGGGCTCGCCCAGCCGCTCCCGCAGTCCGGCCGCCCGGCGGCGGGCGTCGCGTACCGACAGCGGCAGCGGATCCCAGCCCGCCAGCCGCCCCAGCGTCACCACCGGCGGCGCCACGGGGGAGACCGCCATGATTTCCTCGGGCGCACCGGTCACCGGCGGCTTCCCGGGGCCCGGCAGCAGCACCACCCGGTCCGCGTACTGCACCACCCGCTCCAGCCGGTGCTCGGCCATCAGTACGGTCGTGCCCAGATCGTGGACCAGCCGCTGGAGGACCGCCAGCACCTCCTCGGCGGCGGCCGGGTCCAGTGCCGACGTCGGCTCGTCGAGGACCAGCACCTTCGGATGGGCCGTCAGCACCGAGCCGATCGCCACCCGCTGCCGCTGCCCGCCCGACAGGGTCGCGATCGGCCGCTCCCGCAGCTCGGTCAGGCCCAGCAGATCGAGGGTCTCCTCCACCCGGCGGCGCATCACGTCCGGCGGGGTGCCCAGCGACTCCATCCCGTACGCCAGCTCGTCCTCGACGGTGTCCGTGACGAAGTGCGCCGACGGGTCCTGGCCCACGGTCCCCACCACATCGGCCAGCTCGCGCGGCCGGTGCGTCCGGGTGTCCCGGCCGTCGACCGTGACCCGGCCGCGCAGCGTACCGCCGGTGAAGTGCGGCACCAGCCCGGACACCGCGCCCAGCAGAGTCGACTTGCCGACCCCGGACGGGCCGACGAGCAGTACCAGCTCACCCTCGGGGACGGTCAGGTCGACCCCGTCGAGCACGGGCGCGGCCATGCCGTCGTAGACCACCGACACGTTCTCGAACCGGATCACGACGACTCCTCGGGCGGGCTCGAACGGGGGCCCCGGGCGTCGGGGCGGGGCTGTGCGTGGGTACGCGTGGGTACGGGGGCGACGAAGGCGGGCAGCAGTCCGATCAGCACGGCGGCGGCGGGCCACAGCGGCAGCTCCGGCGCGGTCAGGGGTACGACCCCGGGTTCCAGCGCCGCGGGCGCGTAGGCCGCCGCCCACACCGTCAGCCCGGCGACCGCCGCGCCCGAACCGGCCACCAGCCAGGAACGGGGGCCGAACCGGTCCGGGCGGTAGCGGGTCCGGACCGTACGGCGTCCGCCGAGCCGCAGCCCGGCGATCGCCGCCGCGACCCCCGCGACCAGCAGCGGCAGCCCGTACCCCGCGCCCTCGGCGGCCAGCAGGGCGTAGCTGCCCGCGCAGACGCCCAGCAGTCCGCCGAGGGTCAGCGCCGTGGTGGTGTGCCGGATCCGGGCCGGGACCTCCGCCGTCCGGCCGTAGCCGCGGGCGTCCATCGAAGCGGCCACCGCGATCGACCGCTCCAGGGCGCCCTCCAGCACCGGCAGCCCGATCCCGATCATCGCCCCGGGGCCGCCGCCGGACCGGCCGCGCAGCCGCCGGGCCGTCCGCAGCCGGGCCACGTCCGCGACCAGGTTCGGGGCGAAGGTCATCGCCACGACGACCGCGACCCCGGCCTCGTACAGCGCGCCCGGCAGCGACTTCAGCAGCCGGGCCGGATTGGCGAGCGCGTTCGCGGCGCCCACGCAGATCAGCAGGGTGGCCAGCTTGGCGCCCTGGTAGAGGGCGAGTACGAGCTGTTCGGCATAGACCCGGCCGCCGATCCGGATGCCCTTCGCCCACTCCGGCAGCGGCACCTCGGGCAGGGTGAACAGCAGCCGGGTCCCGGGGATCGGCGCCCCCAGCAGTACCGAGAACAACACCCGGATCACCAGGACCAGCAGCCCCAGCTTGACGAAGGCGATGTACGCCCGGGCCCAGGGCGCGTCGGTCCTGCGGGCCGCGACGACATAGCCCGCGACGGCCACGATCAGCCCGAGGAGCAGGGGGTTCGTGGTCCGGGACGCGGCGGCGGCGAGACCGAGGGCCCAGAGCCACCAGGCCCCGGGGTGGACGGCGTTGGCCCGGTCGGCGACGGGGGCGCGCAGCCGTTCCAGGGGGGAGCGGGCGGGCGGCCGTACGGTACCGGTACGGGGGGTACCCGGCTCGGACGGCCGCTCGGACCGCGTGGGGCGTGGGGTCATCGTGACCGGCGGCGGGACTGCCGGAAGGCGGCGGCGCCGAGTACGGCGATGACCGCGATCGCCGCCACGACACCCACGGACGGGCCACCGTCCCCGCTGTCGCCCCCGTCGCTCCCCGGGGTGGAAGCGGAATCGGTCGCGGCGGCCGAGTCGGACTTTCCGCCGGAGCCCGCGACCTGTTCGCCGCAGCCCTTCGCGGGGTAGCCGGAGATGGCGCAGAGCATCGCGTTGGCGTCGTACCGCAGCGGCTTCGCCACCTTCGCCAGCGCCTCGGCGGCGGTCGCGTCCCCGGGCACCACCGCGCAGACCGTACGCGACGCGGGCGGGCGCTCCCCGCCGGGCGCGTCGGCCGCCGTACCGGGGTCGACGACGAGCGCGACCCGCTTACGGTCCGGCTCGGGCGCGGTCGATCCGCAGATCGCGGCGAAATCGGGGACCGTACGCGGTACGGAGGCGTCCGAACTGTCGGCGCTCACGGCGAAGCGGAAGCCGTGGACGGCACCGTCGGCGGGCCTGGCGGTCGCCGGGCCCTCGGTGGCGTACGTCCACTTCGCCCCGTCGGCCTGCCAGTACGACCAGTACCGGTATCCGGCCGCCTGCGCGGTTCCGGCGGCCCCGACGACCCCGGCTCCGGCCGTGACGAGTACGACGAACCCCGCGACGACGGCCCCGACCGTCCGCCGGAGGCGGGTGGAACGAGGGCCGGGGCGGAGCCGGGACCCGCCGGACGGCGTACCGGCGGCCGGGACGGGCGCGGGGCGCGGCACGGACGTCACGACCGGGACTTGCGGCGACCGCTGAGCAGGAAGCCCGCACCGGCGCTCGCCGCGAAGAACGCGCCGACGATCCACCACATGTTCGGGCCCGAGTCCTTCTTCTCTTCCTTCTTCTTGTCGTTCTTATCGGCCGAGGCCGAGGCCGACGGCTCGGGCGTCGGGCCGGTCGCGGTCAGCGCCGCCACCAGGTCCGTACCGCCGAAGTCCTTCGGGTCACCGCCCGCCGCCCGCGCGGCGAAGATCAGCTGGGCGTACGCGGCCGGACCCGACTGCTTCGCCCAGGCCGCGGCGTTCCCCTCCAACCAGGTCAGCGACTTCCGGGCCTGCTCGGTACGGCCCTGGACCGCCAGCGCCACCACGGCGTCGGCCGTATTGCCGAAGTCCGGCTTGGGCGCGGAGTCCTCGGCGCCCGGCATCGGGGCCGTCAGCAGATGCCCGGACTTCGCCGTCGCGGCCGTCAGATAGGCGGCACCGTTGCCCGCGGCGCCCTTCAGGTCCTTCGCGGCCTTGTCGCAGGCCGCGGCGGCCGTCCCGGCACCGGTGGCGGCACCGGCCTCCGGCGCCAGCCCCCGGCCGTGCGCGGCGGTCACGGCGGCGGCGGTCGAGTCGCCGATCGCACCGGGCATCTGCGGCTGGTAGACGAACGCCCCGCCGTCCGCGCCGCCGCACGGGCGGGCGAAGGTCAGCAGCGCGTCGTACGGCGACTTGCCGCCCTTCGCCGAGGTCACGGCCTCCGGCTTCGCCCCCGCCGCGACCAGCGCGCCGATCACCACGGAGGTCGAGTTGGCGTCGCTGGCGCCGCCCGGGTTGTAGCTCCAGCCGCCGTCGGCGTTCTGGACCGACTTCAGCCAGCCGACGGCCTTGGTCACGGCCTGCTCCCGGCCGCCGGTGGCGGTCAGGGCCTGGACGGCGGCGGCCGTGGCGTTGGAGTCGCGGAGCACCTTGGCGTCGCACGGCCCGGAGACATCCGCCCGGTACGAGGGGAACGCGCCGTCCGCGCACTGCTGCGCGGTCAGCCAGTCGACGGCCTTGCCCGCGGGCGTCAGCCCGGCGGTGTCCTGGGCGAGCAGCGCCAGCGACTGCCGCCACACCCCGTCGTACGCCGGGTCGGAGGTGCCGAAGAGGCCGGACGGCAGCGGGGCGGCGGACGGCGGCGGGGTGGTCGAGGCGCTCGCGGCGGGCGCGGCGGCCACCCCGAACACGGCGGAGACGGCGAGCGCGGCGGCGGCGCGGCGTACGGCGGTACGGCGTGCGGTGGTGGCGGTGGTCATGACGGGTGGTGCCTCTTCCCGCGCCCTGCTGGACGCTGCCGGGATCCGGGCACGGACGCGTCCGGGGGACGACGCGCCAGGGCTCCGGCCCCGTATTCCTCGACGGTGCCGATCACCGGCGGCTGCCGGTGGCGTGAGCCGGTCACGGCCGGGGACAGGGCATTCCGACTGGGCGCCGGGGCGACGGCGGGACGCGGGGACCGTGGGTTCACGGTCACGCGGCCCGGGACGCGCCGACGGCTCACGGCTGCGGGTCAGTGCCGGATTCGCACCGGCTTCCCCCTGTACGGGCGTGATACGACCCGCCTACTCTACCGACGCCCCGGCCCCGGGCGCGCCGCTGCCCGGGGGCGCGGGCCCGGCTTCCCGCCGCGGGTGGGTGATGCCGGGTTCCGGCCCTCCGTCGGCGTGGGCTGTTCGCTCAGTTCCCCGCGCCCCTTATGCCTTCGGCAACGGGGTACCCAGCGTCCCTGGCGCCCTGGTCTTCGGCTCCGAGGAGGAGCCCGGCCGCGGGGAGCGTTTTGGGGGCGCGGGGAACTGCGCGAACGGCCACGGACGGTGTGCGCTCCGGCGACGGGGGGACTGGGCAGACGGGTTCGTCTTCGGGCCCGGTTTCCTGCCGCGGGTGGGTGATGCCGGGTTCCGGCCCTCTGTCGGCGTGGGCTGTTCGCGCAGTTCCCCGCGCCTCTTATGCCTTTGGCAACGGGGCCCGTGGCCCCCGTTACGGCGCCGCCCCGCCCCGGGGCGGCGCGTTCCGTGTCAGCCGGGCCACGTCCTCCGGGGTCCAGTCCTCCGCGCCGGGCGCCGACGCCAGATAGCGGTTGACGGACCCCGGCTCCCAGACCCCGGCCGCCAGCAGCCCGGCGGCCAGATGGCGGAGGTACCCGGCGGCCGGGGAGACCCCGGGGACCGTGTCGTACCGCCAGGGCGCGGTGAAGGTCAGTACCGGGAGCCCGGCCACCCAGCCCGGGTGGACCAGGGTTTCGTACCGCCCGGGGCCGAGTGTCGCGCGGCCGTGGGCGAGTACCCCGGTGAGATCGAGGTCCGCCGCCGGGCCGGGCGGCCGGTACATCTCCTGGGCCGCGAGGTCCGAGAACTGCCCGGCGGTGATCAGATGCGCCCGGACCCGGGTCGTGCCGTCGGCATCGGGGTCGTAGAAGGCCCGGCCGCCGGACCAGACCGGGGAGTGGGTGGCGAAGTACAGCACCCCCGGCAGTTCGAGGGCGATCGTCCGCTCCGGCGGCTTCGGGTCCCGGCCGCCGGGGGTGCCCAGGGCGGCCCCGGCCGGACGCCCGCCGCGCAGATAGGCGGCGAGCCGGGCCGGATCCATGTTCGAGCCGTACGAGGCGTACCAGACCCGGTCGGGCCGGTCGGGCGCCGTACGGGGGCGGGGCCCCGGCCGGAGGGGGCGCGGGGTGCCGGGGGTGTCCGGTACAGGCGGGGTGCTGCCGCTCATCCGCCCACCGTACGGCGCCGGTCGCCGGGGGAGGGGCCGGGCGCGCGCCCTCAGGACCGGCCCGCCGACCCCGTCCCGGGGTTCGGCCGCACCGGCTCCACCGGCTCCACCGGCCGCACCGGCTCCACCAGGTCGATCAGCCGGCAGGCCGTTTCGATGTCGGTTCTCACCCGGGCGACCGAGGCCCGCCCCGACAACCAGGTGATCAGCGCCGAGTACCAGGTGTGCTCGATCACCCGGACCGCCGAGAGCTGTTCGGGCGTCGGATCGTCGACCCCCATGGCGTCCAGGACGATCGCCGCCATCTGCCGCGAGACGGCGTCCACCTCTGGTCCGGCGCTCCGGTCGGCGAAGATCAGCGCCCGCACCACGGCATCCGCCAGCCGGGGATCCCGCTGGAGGGAGCGGAACGCCCGCATCAGCGTCTCCGCCACCCGCTCGGCGGCCGTCACCCCGCCGGGGGGCCGCCTGCGCAGTGTCGAGTGGAGGCGCTGGAGCCGGTCCTGCAGGACGGCCACCAGCAGATGGACCTTCGACGGGAAGTAGCGGTAGAGCGTGCCGATGGCGACCCCGGCCGTCTCGGCGACCTCCCGCATCCGGACCGCCTCGAAGCCGCCCCGGCCCGCGAGCCGGGCGCCGGCGTGCAGAATCCGGCGGCGGCGGGCCTTCTGGCGTTCCGTCAGGGGAGGCGGCACGGGCCGGACCTCCGGTCCGCCTCCGGCGGCCGGTTCCGGCCGCCGCCGTACCCGCCGGGCCTCGGCTGTCATCGTCCGCTTACCCCCTTCCCCGTCGGCGCGTCTGTGCGTACCCGCCGGGCGCTCCGGCCGGTTCCGGTGACGGTCCCGGCCCGGTCCCGGCGGATCCGGCGATGGTCTCGCGGATCCCCCCGGTTCCGGCTCCTTCGTGGTGTGAATCACCTGTTCTGGCCGCCACAGCGGAGCTACCTGCGGGTAGATTCAGTGCTCCTTGAGCGGGCAGGTCTGAAACTTGTTCTAGATCAAAGCGAGCGGTTACGCTCCGCCGAAACGTAGGGGAGACAGGGGGCCGTGAGTGACCGCTGAGGCCATCGAAACCGGCTCCCGCGAACCGGAGGACGGCCCCGCGCCCGGCTCCGGACGGACCCCGGACGACGACGGACGGCCGCTCCGGATCGCCCTCCTCACCTACAAGGGGAACCCCTTCTGCGGCGGCCAGGGCGTCTACGTCCGCCATCTCTCCCGCGAACTGGCCCGCCTCGGCCACGACGTCGAGGTGATCGGCGCCCAGCCCTATCCCGTACTCGACGACGGCGTGCCCCTCACCGAACTCCCCAGCCTCGACCTCTACCGCGGCACCGACCCGTTCCGGACGCCCCGGCGCGAGGAGTTCCGCGACTGGATCGACGCCCTGGAGGTCGGCACCATGTGGGCCGGGCGCTTCCCGGAGCCGCTCACCTTCTCCCTGCGGGCCCGCCGTCATCTGCGCGCCCGGCGCGGCCGGTTCGACGTCGTCCACGACAACCAGACCCTGGGGTACGGACTCCTCGGCGACCTCGGCGCGCCCCTGGTCACCACCGTCCACCACCCCATCACCGTCGACCGGCGGCTCGACCTCGAAGCCGCCGAGACCTGGCAGCGCCGGGCCTCCGTACGCCGCTGGTACGGCTTCACCCGGATGCAGCGGCGGGTCGCCCGGCGGCTGCCGTCCGTACTCACCGTCTCCGGCTCCTCCCGGCGCGAGATCGAGGAGGATCTGGGGGTACGCCCCGACCGGATCCATGTCGTCCACATCGGCGCCGACACCCGGCTGTTCTCGCCCGATCCGGCGGTGCCCGAGGTGCCGGGCCGGATCGTCACCACCTCCAGCGCCGATGTCCCGCTCAAGGGCCTGGTGTATCTGGTGGAGGCGCTGGCCGAGCTGCGGACCGAGCACCCCGGCGCGCATCTCGTCGTGGTCGGCAAGCGGGCCGAGGACGGCCCGGTCGCCCGGGCCATCGAGCGGTACGGGCTCGGCGGCGCAGTCGAGTTCGTCAAGGGCGTCTCCGACGCCGAGCTGGTCGATCTGGTGCGGGGGGCGCAGATCGCCTGTGTGCCTTCGCTGTACGAGGGCTTCTCCCTGCCCGCCGCCGAGGCCATGGCCACCGGGACACCGCTCGTCGCCACCACCGGCGGGGCGATCCCCGAGGTCGCGGGGGACGACGGCGTGACATGTCTGGCGGTACCGCCCGGTGACGCGGGCGCTCTCGCGGCGGCGCTGGGGCGGCTGCTGGCCGACCCCGGGCTCCGGGCCCGGCTCGGCGCGGCCGGACGCGAACGAGTGCTGGAACGGTTCACCTGGGCCCGGGCCGCGGCGGGCACCGTAGAGCTGTACCGGGCGGCGATCGACCGGGCCGCCGCCGGACGCGGCGGCAGCCGGACCGGCAGCCGGGCCGGGGCGGCCGCTCGGTGACACGCCGCCTCCGGATCCGTACCACCGCTCGGCCATACCGCATCGCCCGTCCCGCCCGTCCCGTCCGTGAACCCTCCCGTGCCGACCGTGAAGGCAGGAACGCGTGCTGACCGTCGACTTCTCCCGCTTCCCCCTCGCCGCCGGCGACCGCGTCCTCGATCTGGGCTGCGGCGCGGGCCGCCATGCCTTCGAGTGCTACCGGCGCGGCGCCCGGGTGGTCGCCCTCGACCGCAACCCCGAGGAGATCCGCGAGGTCGCCAAATGGTTCGCGGCGATGGCGGAGGCGGGCGAGGCACCCGAGGGCGCCACGGCCACCGCGATGGAGGGCGACGCCCTCAACCTCCCCTTCCCCGACGAGTCCTTCGACGTCGTGATCATCTCCGAGGTGATGGAGCACATCCACGACGACAAGGGCGTACTCGCCGAGATGGTCCGGGTCCTCAAGCCCGGCGGCCGGATCGCCGTCACCGTGCCCCGCTACGGCCCCGAGAAGATCTGCTGGGCCCTCAGCGACGCCTACCACGAGGTCGAGGGCGGCCATATCCGGATCTACAAGGCCGATGAACTCCTCGCCCGGATCGAGGAGGCCGGACTCGTCCCGTACGGCACCCACCACGCCCACGCCCTGCACAGCCCCTACTGGTGGCTGAAGTGCGCCTTCGGTGTCGACAACGACCGCGCCCTGCCGGTGAAGGCGTACCACAAGCTGCTCGTCTGGGACATCATGAAGAAGCCGGCCGCCACCCGGCTCGCCGAACAGGCGCTCAACCCGCTGATCGGCAAGAGCTTCGTCGCCTACGCCACCAAGCCCCAGCTCCACGCCGGGGCGCAGGCGTGACGACGCCCCGCGTCCCCGGCACCGAACGGCTCGCCCTGCCCGGCGTACTCACCGCCGGCCAGGCCGCGGCGACCGTCGCCGGGATCCGGGCCGAACAGCGCGCCGACGGCGCGATCCCCTGGTTCCGGGGCCACCACCTCGACCCGTGGGACCACACCGAGGCCGCGATGGCGCTGGACGCGGCCGGGGAGCACGAAGCGGCCTCGGCCGCGTACGACTGGCTGCGCGCCCATCAGAACGACGACGGATCCTGGTACGCCGCCTACCACGACGGGGACGCCGAACGGCCCACCGACCGGGGCCGCGAGACCAACTTCACCGCCTATGTCGCCGTCGGCGTCTGGCACCACTACCTCACCACCGGCGACCCGGCCTTCCTCGACCGGATGTGGCCCGTCGTCCGAGCCGCCATGGGCTTCGTCCTGGCCCTCCGGCAGCCCGGCGGCCAGATCGGCTGGAAACGCGAGCCCGACGGCACCCCCGTCGCCGACGCCCTGCTCACCGGCTCCTCCTCCGTCCACCACGCCCTGCGCTGCGCCCTGGCCATCGCCGAGGAACGCGGCGAGCCGCAGCCCGACTGGGAGCTGGCGACCGGCGCCCTGGCCCATGCGGTACGCCGCCACCCCGAGCGCTTCCTCGACAAGTCCCGTTACTCCATGGACTGGTACTACCCCGTCCTGGGCGGCGCGGTCACCGGCGCCGACGCGCGGGCCAGGCTGGCGGAGCGCTGGGACGACTTCGTGGTCCCCGGGCTCGGCGTCCGGTGCGTACTGCCGAACCCCTGGGTCACCGGCGGCGAGAGCTGCGAACTGGCCCTGGCCCTCTGGGCGGCGGGCGAGCCGGACCGGGCGCGCGAGGTACTGCGCTCCATCGCCCATCTGCGGGCCGGGGACGGGATGTACTGGACGGGTTACGTCTTCGGGGACGACGCGTACTGGCCGGAGGAGCGGACGACCTGGACCGCCGGGTCCCTGCTGCTCGCGGTCGCGGCCCTGGTCGGCGACGAACCCACCCGGGCGGTCTTCGGCGGTACGGAACTCCCGGCCGGACTGGCACCGGACTGCTGCGACACGTTCTGAGCGCGGCGGCCGCTGGGCCTTGATCCGGGTTGTGTACCGAGTTGTGCTTCGTGTGTTCCGGGCCGTCCGGGTACGGCAGCGGCCCCCCGCCCGGAAGGACGAGGGGCCGTGCGGAGCTTCGGGCGGAGCGTCGTCCGCCCCGCCCCGGGCTCAGCCGCGCTGGATGCCGGTGGTGTCCTGCAGCACACCCCGGCGGCCGTCCTGGGTCTGGGCGATCAGGGCCTGGCCGCGCTGGTCGACGGCGAGGTACCAGGTGCCCGGCGCCAGTTCGGCGATCGGGGTCGGCGAACCGTCCTCCGGGTAGAGCGGCCGGGCCACCGGCACCGCGAACCAGAACGGCGCGAAGTCGGGCGCGCCGCCCGGCGCTCCGGCGGCCGGGGGAGTGGCGCCCTGCGGGCCCGGCTGCGGCCCGCCGAACGGCTGCGGCTGACCGGGCTGGCCGCCGAACGAAGGCTGCTGGGTGCCGGGGTAGCCGTAGCCGCCCTGCGGCTGGCCGCCGTACGGGGACGGCGTCGGCGCCGGAGCGGCCGCGCCGACCAGCGGAGCCTTGAACGCGGGGACGAGCTGGCCGCAGACCGCGCCCGCCGCCAGCAGCAGCGTGGCGATGAAGCCGAGGATCAGCCCGGTGCCCGCGTCGAGACTGAACTCGCCCATGTCGAAGGAGCCGGTCGGGTCGAAGATCGCGCCCAGGGCGGTCCAGGCCGAGAAGACCGTCAGCAGGACACCGATGTGGCCCAGCTCGATACCGATCACCTTCGGCGCCCGGGGCAGCAGATGGGAGAGCGCGATCAGCGCGGCGCCGATGACACCGGCCAGATAGACGCCCAGCAGCAGGGCCCCGTTGTCCCAGGCGTTCGGCACGTCGTCACAGCTGCTTCCGGAGCAGTCGAACGTGTCGAGGAACGAGGCGATGAACAGCAGTACCGCTGCTCCGATCACCACGCCATCGCCTCGTGTGAGGGAGCGGATGTTCACGTATGAGTCCTTCGTCGATCGTCTCGGGTCGTCGTCGCATCGGGGCGTTCGGCGCGAGAGCGGGGGGTGACTCCCCCGTCACCCGGGTGAATCTATCGTCTGACGCGCGACGGCGTCTGCCCGGTATACGGACTCGTGGGGGCGGGGGTACCGGAAGGGACCGGATGGAAACCCGATCGGAATGGGATCGGGACCTGGGGCGACGGGGTCGGGGCCGGGTGAAGGGGCGGGGCGCGGACACCGGTCGTGCGGGTGGCGTTCGGTGGTGCTGCCGACGGGGGAGAGAGCCCGGCGCCCAGCACTCCATTCGTATGACTATCGGTGCGGCTTTCGTCCGACAATCGGTGGTGCGGGGCAGGGGGCCGGGTCCCAAAACCCCTACCCGGCGGGTGGATTGTCAGACCGGCGGACGCAGGAAGTCGCCGATCCCGTCTGCGAGTCCTTGGGCCGCCTTCTGCCGCCAGTCGGCGGCGGCGAGCAGTGCGGCGTCCTCGGGATCCGCCATATTTCCGCACTCGATGAAGACCTTGGGGACGGTGGAGAGATTGAGCCCGCCGAGGTCGGTCCGGACATGGAGCCCGGTACCGCCGCCGAGGTAGTTCGCCCGCCGGGCGCCGGTGCTCAGGGCGAACGCGTCGGCGATCCGCTCGCCGAGGGTCCGGGACGGGGCGACGATCGCGGTGGTGTCGGCGGCGCCGGAGGAGACCTTGGCGGGCAGGATCACATGGAAGCCCCGGTGGCCGACCGCCGAGCCGTCCGCGTGGACGGAGACGACGGCGTCGGCCTTCGCCTCGTTGCCGACCCGGGCCCGCTCGTCGATACAGGGGCCGTACGCCCGCGCGCCCGCCTCATGGGTGAGGACGACCTCCGCGCCCTCCCCTTCCAGCAGGACGCGCAGCCGCTGGGAGACATCGCGGGTGAAGGCGGCCTCGGTGGCGCCGTCGGCGGCGGCCGTGCCGGTGGTGTCGCACTCCTTGCGATGGGTTCCGACGTCGACGAGCCGGTTGATCTCGGCGGTGTGCCGGAAGTTGCCGGGGTTGTGGCCGGGGTCGATCACCACGACCTTTCCGGCGAGCCGCCCTTCGGCCGTATGCCCGGTCCCGCCCCCGGCCGGGCCGCCCGCCGGGGTGGTGGGGCTCTTGGGGGTCGAAGCGGTGGCCCGGGGCCGGTCGTCGGCCGTGTCGCCGCCGGACTGGCAGGAGACCAGTCCGGCGAGCGCGGCCGTCACCAGTACGGCGACGGCGGTGGTGACGGCGGGTCGTCGGCGGCGCTCCGGACCCGTGGTCCGTCCGGCCGCCCCGGCCCGTTCGTGCGGCTCGTGCGGCTCGGGCGACGCGTGCGGCTCGGGTGGCTTGTGCTCGTAGTGCGACACGACTGCGAGGGTAGACCCGGGAGGTCAGATTCCCGGGGCGATCCGCCGCAGGACACGGAGCGAGTCGGTCGCGGAGACCTCGGCGAAGGCGCCGGACGCGAGGGCCCGCAGATAGACGTGGTACGGCGGGCGGCCACCGTCCGCCGGATCGGGGAAGACGTCGTGGATCACCAGCAGCCCGCCGTCCGCGAGATGCGGCGCCCAGCCCTCGTAATCCCCCTGGGCGTGCTCCTCGGTGTGGCCGCCGTCGATGAAGACCAGCCCGACCGGGGCCGCCCAGACCCGCGCGACCTGCGGCGACCGCCCGACGATCGCGATCACGTGGTCCTCCAGGCCCGCCCGCGACAGGGTCCTGCGGAAGGTCGGCAGGGTGTCCATCCGGCCGACCTCCGGGTCGACCACCGACGGATCGTGGTACTCCCAGCCCGGCTGCTGCTCCTCACTGCCCCGGTGGTGGTCGACGGTGACGGTGATCGTCCCGGCGTCCCGGGCGGCGGCGGCCAGCAGGATCGTGGACCGCCCGCAGTACGTCCCCACCTCCACCAGCGGCAGTCCCGAACCGGCCGCCGCCACCGCCGCCGCGTACAGGGCCAGGCCCTCACCGGGCGGCATGAATCCCTTGGCCGCCGAGAACGCGGCGAGAACCTCCGGTGCGGGGGTGGGGGTGTGGCTCATGGCGGATCCTTCGATGGTGCGGGCGCGGCGGACGCCGCGATCGTTCGTACGGACGGCCCGGGTACGGCCGTTCGGGCCGCTACGGCCCGGCCGCCCATGGTGCACCAAGGAAGCCGGCCGCTCCGGGGCGGGTCGCCCCGGAACGCGGCGGCCCCGGGGCTCGGGTCAGCGGCCCCGGGTGTCGGAAAGGTGACCCGGGCGCGGCCCCGGGCCTCAGGTCAGCGGCCCTGCCGCAGCCGGACCTCATGGGCATCGAGCGGCAACTCGGGCGCGCTCCGCCGGTGCGGTGGGGTCAGCGCCGACCGGACCCGCGCCCCGGCCGGCCGGTCGAAGGGGACGACGGTGGCCGGTGACACCTCGTCCCGCCCGGTGCTCGCCGGAGGGTATGGCCGGGGGTGCGGGAGTTGTCCACAGGGCGATGCGCGCGGCGGCGGTCACTGCGACCATGGCGGACATGTCCGAACCTCGCCGACGGTCCTGCGTGCCCAACGAACCCTCCGCCGTCCCGCCGCCCGACGCCGCGCGCTCCGCCGCGCCCGGCCCCGGATCCGGGGCGGGGGCCGGAGCGCTGGCCGCCGCCGCGACCTCGGCCGCCGTCCCGCCCCCGGCGGTGCCGTCCCCGGCCGCGGCCCCGGACGCCGCGCCCCGGCGCCCGGGGCGCACGTGGCTGGTGCTGGCCGCCGCGTGCGCCGGTCAGTTCCTGGTCGTGCTCGACGTCTCCGTGGTCAATGTGGCGCTGCCGTCCCTCCGCTCCGACCTCGGACTCTCCACGGCGGCCCTGCAGTGGGTGCTGAACGCGTACACGATCGCCTTCGCCGGACTCATGCTGCTCGGCGGGCGGGCGGCGGATCTCTTCGGCCGGAAGCGGATGTTCCTGGTCGGACTCGGGCTCTTCACGGCCGCGTCCCTCGCGGGCGGGCTGGCCCAGGAGGGCTGGCAGCTCCTCGCCGCCCGCGCGGCCCAGGGCCTGGGCGCCGCCGTCCTCGCCCCGGCGACGCTCACCATCATCACCGCCGCCGTTCCCGTCGGCCCGGCCAGGACCCGGGCGATAGCCACCTGGGCCGCCGTCGGCGCGGCGGGCGGCGCTGCGGGCGGACTGGTCGGCGGGGCCCTGACCGAGCTGCTCTCCTGGCGGTGGGTGCTGCTGATCAACGTGCCGATCGGCGTGCTGGTGCTGGCCGGAGCGGCGATCTCACTCGCCGAGGGCCGCCGCGACCGGCAACGGCGACTGGATCTGCCGGGCGCCGTGCTGGTGACCGCCGGTCTGGTCGCCCTGGCCTACGGCATCGTGGAGACCGAGACCGCCGGATGGGCCGCCGCCTCGGCGCTGCTGCCGCTGGCCTTCGGGCTGGCGCTGCTCGGACTGTTCGTCGCCGTCGAGTCCCGGACGGCGGCCCCGCTGATGCCGCTGAAGTTCTTCCGGTCGCGGACGCTGAGCGCGGCCAACGCGACGATGCTGATGATCGGCTCGGCCTCCTTCTCCTCCTGGCTCTTCATGACGCTCTACGTCCAGAACGTGCTGGAGTACTCGCCGCTCGAAGCCGGCCTGGCGCTGATACCCAGCTCCATCAGCGTCGTCGTCGGCTCCAAACTGGCCCCGGCGCTGATGGCGAGAGTGGGGGCGAGGGCCGTCGCCGTGACCGGTGTCCTGGTGTCCGCGACCGGCTTCGGCTGGCAGTCGGCGATGACGGCGGAGGGCCACTACCTCACCATGGTCCTCTTCCCGGGCGTGCTGATGATGCTGGGCGTCGGGCTGGCCCAGACCCCCCTCTCGTCCCTGGCGACGGCCGGAGCCGCCGCCGAGGACGCCGGGCTGGCCTCCGGGCTGATCAACACCTCCCGCACGATGGGCGGCGCGCTCGGCCTTGCCGCCCTCGTCACCGTGGCCGCCGCCCGCACCGACGGCCGTACGTCCCCGGAGGCGTACACCGAGGGCTACGCCCTGGCATTCCGCTGCGGCTCCGGGGTGTTGCTGGCCGCGGCGGTCCTGCTGCTCCTCTGGCTCCCGCGCGGCGGCCGGGACGCGTAGAGGTCCGGCGGGGCCGGGTGGGAAGGGCCCGGTTCGGCGGAGTCGTACGCGGGGGAGCGGCGGGCCGGGCGCGCGGGGGCGGCGCGGGGGCCCGGGTCAGGCGTCGTTGGTCGTGCCGGTCGTGCCGGCCGTGTTGGCCGGGCCGGCGGCCGGGGACTTGCCCGCCCGGCCGGTACGGCGTGTGCCCCGGCCGCGCGGTGTGCGGGCGGTTCCGGCCGACGGCGGAGGCGGTGGTGCGAGGGCCGGGTCGATCACCTTCTCGCCGGTCAGGGACCGGCGGACTGCCTGGACGAGGTCGTCGAGCGGGCCGTCCTTGACCAGGAGACCCGCCGCGCCCGCGGCCAGGGCCCGTTCCGGATAGCCGGGGCGGGCGGAACCGGCCAGGATCAGCACCCGGCAGTCGGGCCTTTCGGCGAGCAGCCGGACCGTGGTGTCGAGGGCGTCCTCGCCATCGGCCAGTACGGCGTCCAGCACGGCCACGTCCGCGTACCGGTCCCGGGCCGCGAGCACCGCTTCCGAGCCCCGGTCCACCTCCGCGACCACCGTGAAGTCGGGCTCCAGCCCCAGCAGCAGCGCCAGTCCGCCGCTGGTCGTCCCCCGATCCCCGGCGAGCAGGATCCGTACGGACACGGCCGGGCGATGATCCCGGGGCATTTCCTCCATATCGGCAGGGTATGCCGCGGTCCGCCCGGCCCTTCGCACGACACGGGCCGGACTCCTCGCCCCGTCCCACGCGCCGCGCCCGTCACAGCTCGGCGCAGATCCCCCGGGCCGTCTTCAGATGCCCCTTCGCCTCGTCGTCCACCGCGAACCGGCTGGCGATGATCGCCTGTGCCTTGCGGATGGCGTCGTGCAGCGGCTGGTGGGCGCTGTCCCCGTCCGCCGCCGCGCCGGAGAACGCGTAGGCGGCCGAGAAGCGGAGCATGGGGGCCTGGGAGTCCCCGGACTTCTTCGGTACGAGGGCCGACTCGTCGACCCCGGCCAGTGCCTCGCAGGCCGCGCGGGCGTCGTCCTTCGCGGTCGGACTCCCCGCCCGGCCGCCGCCGTCACCGCCCTCGTCACCGGCGAGGGCCCAGGCGCCGCCCACCGCGCCCGCGCCGATCAGCAGGCCCGCCAGCGCCGCCACGATCAGCGGCCCCTTGCCGCGCCGGGGCGGATCCGCGGGCGCGGGGACCGGTGGTCCGTAGGCGGGGCCGGGCGGTACGGGCGGCGTTCCGGGCGGACCGAACGGTTCCGGCGGTACGGAACCGTCGCCGGGCTGCTCCGGGGACGGCGGGTTCTGTGGCTGCATCGCGCCACCCTACAAACCGCCCCCAAGACCGAAAGGCCCGGTCACGAAGGCGGAAGCATTTCGTGACCGGGCCCTGACGAACCGATTCCGGCTAGGCCGTGTCGTCAAGATGGCGCCGTCCGCCCGCAGGGCGGGGCCCGCGGCGTCCGGTGCGTGCAGTCGCAAGGCGGAGGGGTTCCCTCGTACTGGACGTACTTGGGAAATCCCGACAACGCGGCGAATGTGCGTGCCGGGCGTCGCGGGCCAGGCGCAATTTTGACGACACGGCCTAGCGGGCCCCGGGCTTGCGGTGCTTGCCGTGGGGCTCGCCCGCCGAGTCGTCCGGAGCGGCCGGCCCCCGGTGCTTGCCATGGGCCTCCGCGCCGGCGGCTTCGGCGTGCGGCCCGCCGTCCTGGGACTGGGCAGGGGGTGCGTCGGTACGGACTTCAGACATGGTGTGGAGTTTCCCCGTCGTGGTTGCTGATCGTCGAACTTCACCGTTCACCGCGGTTCGCCGCCGACCGACGGGACCGGAAGTCGCCGTCGAGCAGGCGAACTACCCGCAGGTCGGAGAGTTTAACCAGCCCGGCCGACACCCCTGAGCGGTGCCTGCTGCAACGGAACGGGCCGCACCGCGACGGGGAGTTGCCCGCCCGGGACCTCGGCCGCGACGGACTCCTGGGACCCGGACCCCACCCCTTCGGCGGTCCCCTCGACGGCGACTTCGACCGCCTCGGCCGCCTCAGCCGTCTCGCTCTGCCCCACCGCCCCAACTGCCTCGACCGCCTCGGCCGGTTCAACTGCCTCCAGCGGCTCGGTCGACGGTTCCGGTGACGGCTCGGCCGGAGGCGTCAGCAGGGCCGTACCGCACGGCACCGCCGCCGTCGCGTACGGCAGCCGGAGCGTGCCCCGCTCGTCCCAGCGCCCGGCCCCCGGGAACCAGCCCGCGGGCGCGGCGCGTTGGTACAGCCGCCGGCCCTCCGGCCGCCATACGCCCAGCCATCCCGCCCCCCGCGTCGCGACGGTGAACGCCACCGCGCAGCCCTCGGGCCGGAGCACCTGGCCCGGCTGCGCGGCGAACGGCGTCACCACCGCCGCCGGGACGCGCAGGCAGTCGGGGAAGCGCACCGGTCGCTCACTGCCCAGGACGCCCCAGCCGATCCGGTCGTCGCCCGGCGCGTTCGACCGGACCACCAGCAGCCCGCTGTCCGGCTCGGCCAGCAGCAGCCGGTCGTCGCTCTCCGGGGCGATCTGCAGCAGCGGCGAGACCTCGCCGCCGCGTTCCAGGTCGACGGCGACTGCCTTCACCGGCCCGCCGTCGTGCCGCCGCTGGTCGAGGGCGAGCAGCCGCCCCGTACGGTCGAGCCAGACACCGCCGGTGCAGCGGCCGGGGACTTCCGCGACGAGTTCGGGCCCGAACCCCTTGTCGGCGACCTGCCAGACCGCCGTCGACGTCCGGCCGGGGACCAGGACGTGCGCACGGGTCCCGCAGGGGGTCGGCGGCAGGAGCCGGACCTCGCCCGGGACGCCCGGCGGCGGCTCGACTCCGCCCAGCGGCAGTTCGCCCGTCTCCGGGCCGGTGGGGTAGAGGAGGGAGAACAGTCGCCGTCCGCCCACCCGGCGGTGGATCAGTACCCGCCCGTCGGCCAGCGGCAGGACCTCCGAGTCCCGCTCCTCCGGCTGGTGGGCGGGGAGCGGTACCGCGTACGGCTCCGGTCCGCCGAGGGTCCACCGCTCCGGGAACAGGGCCTCGTCCCGGCCCGCCAGCCGGGCCGCGTAGGCCCCGTCGGCGGAGAGTACGAGCCGTGCGGAAACGGGCGTACGAACGGGCTGGCCGCGGCCCTTCCGGGCGGCCGTGCTCGGCAGCACGATGGTGGACGTCGCCGTCGTTTCGACGGTACAGGCTGTCATCGGTCCGTCACCTCCGGCCACGAAGCTAGATTTCGTACTTCCTGCCGAACAACGCCGTACCGGTCACTTCACACAAATGGGCGACCGCCGGGTGATTCCGTACCGGGTGAGGGACGGGATGTGCTGCCCGGACGGACGGGGTGACGGGGTCCCGGGCCTTGGCCGCGTTGAGCTGGAACGTTTCGGCATCGGGTGGGGCCCGGCGGTCGGCCACGGGAACGGCCGCCCGACTGTTCCGGGCCGTACGGCCACTCGGCGGCGGCCCCGTGCCCCGCCGCCCCCGGACTCCCGGCCCGGGGGTCCGGGAGCCACCGCCACTCGTACACGCCGGTGTGATGATCGGGCCGGAGTTGTGGACAGGGCAGGCCGAGGGGTGACGGGGCGCGGGTAACCTGTGTCCCGTGCCCCGCCTCTCCGAAGTCATCGCCGCCCTCGACGCCCTGTGGCCCCCCGAGCGGGCCGAGCAGTGGGACGCCGTCGGGACCGTCTGCGGCGACCCCGACGCCGAGATCGACCGGGTGCTGTTCGCCGTCGACCCCGTCCAGCGGATCGCGGACGAGGCGGTGGCCCTCGGCGCCGGTCTGGTCGTCACCCATCACCCCCTCTATCTGCGGGGGACGACGACGGTCGCGGCGGACCATTTCAAGGGCCGGATCGTCCACACCCTGATCAAGAACGACATCGCGCTCCATGTCGCGCACACCAACGCGGACACCGCGGACCCCGGTGTCTCGGACGCCCTCGCGGGCGCGCTCGACCTGCGGGTCGTCGGACCCCTGGTGCCGGACCCCACCGACCCCTCGGGCCGCCGGGGCCTCGGCCGGATCTGTGAGACGCCCCACCCCGAGACCCTCGCGGCCTTCGCCGAGCGGGCCGCGAAGCGGCTCCCGGCGACCGCGCAGGGCATCCGGCTCGCGGGTGACCCGGACGCCACGGTGCGCCGGGTCGCGGTCAGCGGCGGCTCGGGCGACAGCCTCTTCGACGCCGTGCGCGCCGCGGGCGTGGACGCCTTCCTCACCGCCGACCTCCGCCACCACCCGGTCTCCGAGGCCACCCAGCACTCCCCGCTCGGACTGGTGGACGCCGCGCACTGGGCCACCGAGTGGCCGTGGTGCGAGCAGGCCGCCGCGCAGCTCGACGCGATTTCCGACCGGCACGGCTGGGGCCTGCGCGTCCATGTCTCGGCCACGGTCACCGATCCCTGGTCATCCCATACCTCTTCCTCTGGAGCCCCCAACTGAACGCCGCGCCCGCCGACCAGATCCGACTTCTCGACGTCCAGAACCTGGACGTACGCCTCTCGCAGCTCGCCCACAAGCGGAAGTCGCTGCCCGAGCACGCCGAGCTGGAATCGCTGACCAAGGACCTCACCCAGCTCCGCGATCTGCTGGTCGCGGCGCAGACCGAGGAGAGCGACACCGCCCGCGAGCAGACCAAGGCGGAGCAGGACGTCGACCAGGTGCGGCAGCGCGCCGCCCGCGACCAGCAGCGGCTGGACTCCGGCGCCATCACCTCCCCCAAGGACCTGGAGAACCTCCAGAAGGAGATCGTCTCCCTCGCCCGCCGCCAGGGCGATCTGGAGGACGTCGTCCTCGATGTGATGGAGCGCCGCGAGGCCGTCCAGGAGCGGGTCGCCGAGCTGACCTCCCGGGTCGAGTCCGTCCAGGCCAAGGCGGACGACGCCACCGCCCGCCGGGACGCCGCCCAGCAGGAGCTGGACGACCAGACCGCGACCGTCACCAAGGAGCGGGAGACCGTCTCGGCCGCCGTCCCCGCCGATCTGCTGAAGCTGTACGAGAAGCTCCGCGTCCAGCAGGGCGGGGTCGGCGCCGCCCGGCTCTACCAGCGCCGCTGCGAGGGCTGCCGTCTCGAACTGAACATCACCGAGCTGAACGACGTCCGCAAGGCGGCGTCGGACACCGTGGTCCGCTGCGAGAACTGCGGCCGGATCCTGGTCCGGACCGGCGAGTCCGGGCTCTGATGGCGACGTTCGTCGTCGAGGCGGACGGCGGATCCCGGGGCAACCCCGGCCCGGCGGGCTACGGCGCGGTGGTCCTCGACGCCACCACCGGCGAGACCCTCGCCGAGGCCGCCGAGTTCATCGGCGTGGCCACCAACAACGTCGCCGAGTACAAGGGCCTGATCGCCGGGCTGCGGGCCGCCCACGAGCTCGCGCCCGACGCGACCGTCCGGGTCCGGATGGACTCCAAGCTGGTCGTCGAGCAGATGTCGGGCCGCTGGAAGATCAAGCACCCCGATATGCGCCCGCTGGCGGCGGAGGCGGCGAAGATCTTCCCCCGCTCCGCCGTGACGTACCAGTGGATCCCCCGGGAGAAGAACAAGCACGCGGACCGGCTCGCCAATGAGGCGATGGACGCGGGCAAGCGGGGCGAGCAGTGGGAGCCCGCGCGCTCCACGGCCGCGCTCGGCACCGCCGGGACGTCCGCCGCCGAGCCCCGGACCGTCGGTGACGCCGCCGCGGGCGCCGCCAAGGCGCGGGCCGCCCTGCGTACCACGGTGCCCGAGACCGAGCCCCGGGCCGCGACGGCCGGGGAGCGCGTCAACGGTACGGATCTCACCACCCCCGCCGCCGCGCCCCTCGGCTGGGCCGCCCCCGCCGACCTCGGCGCCCCCACCACCTTCGTCCTGCTGCGCCACGGCGAGACGGCGCTCACGCCCGAGAAGCGGTTCTCGGGCAGCGGGGGCGACGATCCCGAGCTGTCCCCGGCCGGGCTGCGGCAGGCGGAGGCCGTGGCGGCGGCGCTGGCCGCCCGCGGCACGATCCAGGAGATCGTCAGTTCGCCGCTGAAGCGCTGCCGGCGGACCGCCGAGTCGGTCGCGGCCCGGCTCGGGCTCGACGTCCGGGTCGAGGACGGGTTGCGGGAGACCGACTTCGGCGCCTGGGAGGGACTCACCTTCGGCGAGGTCCGGGAGCGCTATCCCGACGACCTCTCCGCCTGGCTGGACTCCGCGAAGGCCGCGCCGACCGGCGGCGGCGAGAGCTTCGCCACCGTCTCCCGCCGGGTGTCGGCGGCCCGTGACCGGATGATCGCCCGGTCGTCCGGGCGCACGGTCCTGGTGGTCACGCATGTGACCCCGATCAAGACCCTGGTCCGGCTGGCGCTCGGCGCCCCGCCGGAGTCGCTGTTCCGGATGGAGCTGTCGGCGGCGTCCGTCTCCGCGGTGGCCTACTACGGCGACGGCAACGCCTCGGTACGCCTCCTGAACGACACCTCGCACCTCCGCGGCTGACCCTCCGGCCCCCGTGCCGCCGGGCGCGGGGGTACGGGACCCCGGCCCCGCGTGCCCCTCGAACAGGGGCGCGGCGGGGCCGTCGTACAACCGGGGCCGGTCATCCCCGGCATCCGACGGGGCGTGCCGGGCTCCGGCGCGCGATGTCGCCGGGGCGCCCCCGGCTCCGGGCCGGCGGCGACACGATCGGCGGCACCGGACGCCGCCCGAACCGGGACGGGGAGCCGTCGGCCGCTACGGGACGAGACGCCAGGCCGTGCCGGACGGCGAGGGCGCTCCGGCGGGGCGCCCGGGCCCGCAGGCCCTTGAGCACCCCGGGCCCCCGAGGTACCGGGCCGAGGTGCCGGGCCGGGGTGTCAGGACGCGGCCGGGCGCGCCAGTTCGGCCGCCTCCGCCGCGAGGTCCCGGATCCGGGTCCAGTCCTTGGCCGCGATGGCGTCCGGCGGCAGCATCCAGGTGCCGCCGACACAGGCCACATTGGGCAGGGAGAGATAGACGGCGGCTGACTGCCGCGAGATGCCGCCCGTCGGGCAGAACCGGGCCTGCGGCAGCGGACCGGCCACGGACTTCAGATAGGGCGTGCCCCCGGCGGCCTCGGCGGGGAAGAACTTCATCTCCGTCACGCCCCGCTCCAGCAGAGCCACGACTTCCGACACCGTGGAGACGCCCGGCAGGAACGGCACACCCGAACTCCGCATGGCCGCCAGCAGCCCGTCCGTCCACCCCGGGCTGACCAGGAACCGGGCCCCCGCCCGGACCGCCGTCTCCACCTGCTCGGGGGAGACGACCGTACCCGCGCCGACCACGGCCTCCGGCACCTCGGCGGCGATGGCCCGGATCGCGTCCGGCGCGGCCGGGGTCCGCAGCGTCACCTCGATCGCGGGCAGTCCGCCCGCGACCAGCGCGAGGGCGAGGGGGACGGCGTCCTCGGCGTTCTCGATGACGACGACGGGGATCACGGGCGCGAGATCAAGCACGGAGGTCATAGAGGCCATCCTGCCGGGACGCCTCATTGTCTGCAACGGTCGTTGTGCATGCTGCAACGGGCATGGGTTTCAGTTTTCCGACGGTTCGACGGTTCGGCGTTCCGGTGCCGGTTCGGAAGTGCGACGGTCCGGTGTTCCGGAGCTTCGGGCCGGTGGTCCGCTCAGTGGACGCTGCGGACGACCACATCGAGCGCCCACGGCCGGTCCGCACGGGACGGCGGCTCGGCCTCGACCACATGTCCCAGCTCCCGCAGGGTCTCCACCAGCCGGGCGGGGTCCTTCGGCCGGGCCCCGGAAACCAGCAGGTCCCGGACTATCCGGCCCTTGGTCGCCTTGTTGAAGTGGCTGACCACGGAACGCTTCTCGACCCCGTCGACCACCTGGGAGTGGAGCACCCGGACCGTCGCCGTCCGCCCCGCCACCTCGCCCCGGGGCTTCCAGGCCGCCGCATAGGCCGACGACCGCAGATCCAGGACCAGTCCACCACCGGCGGCCTCGGGCAGCGCCGACTCCATCGGCTCCCGCCAGTGCGCGGCCAGCTTCCCCAGCCGCGGCAGCTGGACACCCATGGAGCAGCGGTACGACGGGATGCGGTCGCCCACCCGCACCGCACCCCACAGCCCCGAGAAGACCAGCAGAGACGCACGGGCCCGCCGCTTGGCGGCGGCGTCGAGCGTCGCGAGACCCAGCGCGTCGTAGAGGACGCCGGTATAGATCTCCCCGGCGGGCCGTGCTCCGGCCGTCCGCAGCTCCACGTTCTTGGCGATCTCGCCCCGCAGCCCCTGGCTGAGACCGAGGACCTCCGCCGCCTTCTCCTCGTCGGCGGCGCACAGCTCGACCAGCTCGTCGAGTACGGCGGCCCGCGCGGCGCCGAGACCGGGCAGTCCCAGCGACTCGGGCTTGAGCGGGGCACCGCGACCGGAGGCGGCCTTGCCCTCGGACGGCGGCAGCAGCACGAGCACGAACGTTCTCCTCACAGAGCGGTACGGGGAGGCGGGGCGGCGCCCCGCGCAAGCGTACGCCTCCGCGGAGTCCGGGCCGCCCGGGGAGGAGTACGGGCGGCCCGGCCCCGGAGCGGTCGGCGGCGGGGCCGCCGACCCGTCATTGAGTGGACACACTTATCCCCAGTGGCCAGGTCGAACGCTGGTCCGGCCGGACGATGCCGATCGTCGGCCCGCCGCAGCCCGCCCGGTCGTGGACGAAGACGTAGTTGTTCGTCCGGTTCTCCACGACGAGGGGGCGGCGGGCGCTGGTGAAGCAGCCGCTGGGGTCGTGGTGGACGGTGCCGTTGACGATCAGCTCACCGGTCCCGGCGCGGGCCGGACTCGTGGCCGACGGCACGCCGACGGCCAGACTCGCGGCGGCGGCGAGGGTACCGAGCACGATGGGGAGACGGCGCATGACGATGACCTCCGGGGAGACGATCGAGGGTGGCGGCCGGACCGGGCGCCGGATGCGCACGGAAGTGAGCGGGCGCGGACGGGTCGTAGCTCCGCGGTCCGTCTCACCGGCCCCGCGCAATCCACGTTAGGCGGCGACGCGGCTACGTACAGTCACCCTTGCGGGTGAACGCGACGGCGCCGCCCTCGGCCCCCGGTGAAACCGCAGGCAGCGCGCCCGGCTGCGGCGCAAACCCCGCTGGCGTACCCTCGCCACGGCCACGGCCACGGCCACGGCCACGACCACGACCTGAAGCTCCGCCGCACCCCGGGGCCCGCCGACCCCGTACCCGAGCGCCCCACCCGGAGCACCCGCCAACCGCCCCGGCCCCGGGCGGGCCTGCCGCGCCACGCCCCTCCCCGGCCCACCACGCCCCTGTCCGGCCCCGCCCGGCCACAGCCCCGCCCCCCGCCCCCCCCCGCCCGCCGATGCCCCGCGCGCCG
>NZ_JBFADP010000081.1:0-26397 GCF_040641415.1 Streptomyces sp. NPDC020875
ACCACGGTCCTCGCCCTGGCCCGAATACTGGCCGGGCTGGCACCCCTCACCGTGGTCACCAACGCCCGCCGGCCCACCGGCCCTGGACTGTCGGTGCCCGCCAGTAGGGTGGACGGTATGGCAGACCCCTCCAGCTACCGCCCCAGGCCGGGCGAGATCCCCGACTCGCCGGGGGTCTACCGGTTCCGCGACGAGCACCGCCGGGTGATCTACGTCGGGAAGGCGAAGAACCTCCGCGCGCGGCTCGCCAACTACTTCCAGGACGTGGCGAATCTGCATCCCCGCACCGCCACGATGGTGACCACGGCCGCGTCCGTGGAGTGGACGGTGGTGGCGACCGAGGTCGAGGCCCTCCAGCTGGAGTACACCTGGATCAAGGAGTACGACCCCCGGTTCAATGTGAAGTACCGGGACGACAAGAGCTATCCCTACCTCGCCGTCACGCTCGACGAGGAGTTCCCCCGGGTCCAGGTCATGCGGGGCGCCAAGCGCAAGGGCGTCCGGTACTTCGGCCCCTACGGGCACGCCTGGGCCATCCGCGAGACCGTCGATCTGATGCTCCGGGTCTTCCCCGTCCGCACCTGCTCCGCCGGGGTCCTCCGCAACCACCAACAGAAGGGCCGCCCCTGTCTGCTGGGGTATATCGGCAAGTGCTCGGCGCCCTGCGTCGGCCGGGTCACCCCCGAGGAACACCGGGAGCTGGCCGAGGAGTTCTGCGACTTCATGGCCGGCCGGACCGGCACCTATCTGCGCCGCCTCGAAGGACAGATGGCCGAGGCGGCCGAGGAGATGGAGTACGAGCGGGCGGCCCGGCTGCGGGACGACATCGCGGCCCTGCGGCGCGCCCTGGAGAAGAGCGCCGTGGTGCTCGCCGACGCCACCGACGCCGATCTGATAGCGGTCGCCGAGGACGAACTGGAGGCGGCCGTCCAGATCTTCCACGTCCGCGGCGGCCGGGTGCGCGGACAGCGCGGCTGGGTCACCGACAAGGTCGAGGCCGTCGACACGGCGGGGCTGGTCGAGCACGCCCTCCAGCAGCTCTACGGCGAGGAGCGCGGCGACGCCGTGCCCAAGGAGGTCCTGGTCCCCGCCCTGCCCGCCGGGCCCGAGGCCGTCGGCCACTGGCTCGCCGAGCGGCGCGGCTCCCTGGTCTCCCTCCGGGTGCCCCGGCGCGGCGACAAGAAGGCCCTGATGGAGACCGTGGAGCGGAACGCGCAGCAGGCGCTGGCGCTGCACAAGACCAAGCGGGCCGGTGATCTCACCACCCGCTCCCGGGCGCTGGAGGAGATCGCCGACGCCCTGGGGCTCGACTCGGCGCCGCTGCGGATCGAGTGCTTCGACATCTCCCATCTCCAGGGCCAGGACGTGGTGGCGTCGATGGTGGTCTTCGAGGACGGACTGCCGCGCAAGAGCGAGTACCGCCGCTTCCAGATCAAGAGCTTCGAGGGCCAGGACGACGTCCGGGCCATGCACGAGGTGATCGGCCGCCGCTTCCGCCGCTATCTGGCGGAGAAGGACCGGACGGGGGAGTGGATCGGCGCCGACGACGCCCCCGTGACCGGCCCGGCCGAACCGCTGACCGGCACCACCGTCACCGAGGGTCCCGGTACGGGCGCCGACGGTGCCGGATCGGAAGCCGGGGGCGGCCGGGACGACGACGGGCGGCCCCGGCGGTTCGCGTACCCGCCCCAGCTCGTCGTGGTCGACGGCGGGGCGCCCCAGGTCGCGGCGGCCCGCCGGGCCCTGGACGAACTGGGGATCGACGACGTAGCGGTCTGCGGACTCGCCAAGCGGCTGGAGGAGGTCTGGCTGCCCGGCGACGACGACCCGGTGGTGCTGCCCCGCTCCAGTGAGGGCCTGTATCTGCTCCAGCGCGTCCGTGACACGGCACACGATTTCGCCATCCGCTATCAGCGCTCCAAACGGACCAAACGCATCCGTACCAGCCCCCTCGACGCGATCCCCGGCCTCGGGGAGACCCGGAAACAAGCTCTGATCAAGCATTTCGGCTCGGTGAAGCGACTGAAAGGCGCCACAATCGAGCAGATCTGCGAGGTTCCCGGGATGGGACGCAAGACCGCCGCGTCGGTGGTCGAGGCCCTCGCCCAGGCGGCACCGGCCGCCCCGGCCGTGAATACCGCGACCGGAGAGATCATTGAAGAGGACGACGGGGGAAGCACGGAATGAACAAGCACCACACAGACGGAGCGGCAGACGTGAGTACGGGCACGGTCAACGAAGTCGGAGGCGGCACGGAGGCGGCCATCCCGGAGCTGGTCATCATCTCCGGAATGTCGGGCGCGGGCCGCAGTACCGCCGCCAAATGCCTGGAGGACCTCGGCTGGTTCGTGGTCGACAACCTCCCGCCCGCCCTGATCCCCACCATGGTGGAACTGGGCGCGCGCTCCCAGGGGAACGTGGCCAGGATCGCGGTCGTCGTCGACGTCCGCGGCGGCCGCTTCTTCGACAATCTGCGCGAATCGCTCGCCGATCTCGACGCCAAGCGGGTCACCCGGCGGATCGTCTTCCTGGAGTCCTCCGACGAGGCCCTGGTCCGCCGCTTCGAGTCCGTCCGCAGGCCGCACCCCCTCCAGGGCGACGGCCGGATCGTCGACGGCATCGCCGCCGAACGCGATCTCCTGCGCGAGCTGCGCGGCGACGCCGATCTGGTGATCGACACCTCCAGCCTCAACGTCCACGAGCTGCGGGCCAAGATGGACGCCCAGTTCGCGGGCGAGGAGGAGCCCGAGCTGCGGGCCACCGTGATGTCCTTCGGCTTCAAGTACGGCCTGCCGGTCGACGCCGACCTCGTGGTGGACATGCGCTTTCTGCCCAACCCCCACTGGGTCCCCGAGCTGCGGCCCTTCACCGGCCTCAACGAGGAGGTGTCGAACTATGTCTACAACCAGCCCGGCGCCAAGGAGTTCCTGGACCGCTATACCGAGCTGCTCCAGCTGATCGCCGCCGGATACCGCCGTGAGGGCAAGCGCTATGTGACGGTCGCCGTCGGCTGTACCGGCGGCAAGCACCGCTCCGTGGCCACCGCCGAGAAGCTGGCCGCCAGGCTCTCCTCGGCCGGTGTCGAGACCGTCGTCGTCCACCGTGACATGGGGCGCGAGTGACCGGACACTCCCTGCGCCTGCGGCGGCTGCGCCGGTTCGGCTCCTCCGCCGGGCCGCGTAAGCGGGGCGCCCAGCCCAAGGTCGTCGCCCTCGGCGGCGGCCGGGGCCTGTCCGCGTCCCTCGCCGCCCTGCGCCGGATCACCGGCGACCTCACCGCCGTCGTCACCGTCGCCGACGACGGCGGCTCCAGCGGCCGGCTCCGGGAGGAGCTGGGCGTCCTGCCGCCGGGCGATCTGCGCAAGGCGCTGGCCGCGCTCTGCGGCGACGACGACTGGGGCCAGACCTGGGCCCGGGTGATCCAGCACCGCTTCCACTCCAAGGGCGAGCTGCACGACCACGCCGTGGGCAATGTGCTCATCGTCGCCCTCTGGGAGCAGCTGGGCGACCATGTCCAGGCCCTGGACCTGGTCGGCAGGCTGCTGGGCGCGCACGGCAGGGTGCTGCCGATGTCGGCGGTGCCGCTGGAGCTCCAGGCGCTGGTACGGGGCCACGACCCCGACCGGCCCGACGAGATCGGCACCGTCCGGGGACAGGCCACGGTCGCCCTCACCCCCGGGGAGGTCCAGTCCGTCCATCTCGTACCGGCCGATCCGCCCGCCGTACCGGAGGCCGTGGCCGCCGTCCTTGACGCCGACTGGGTGGTTCTCGGACCCGGTTCCTGGTTCTCCTCGGTCATCCCCCATCTGCTGGTCCCCGAACTACTGGACGCGCTGGTGGAGACCAAGGCGCGCCGGGTGCTGTCGCTCAATCTCGCCCCGCAACCGGGCGAAACGGAAGGCTTCTCACCGCAGCGTCATTTGGAGGTTTTGGGACGACACGCGCCTAAACTCGCCCTGGACGTGGTGCTGGCCGACGAGGCCGCCGTACCCGACCGCGATTCCCTCGCCGACGCCGCCAAGCGCCTCGGTGCCGCGGTCGAACTGGCGCCCGTGGCGGTCGCCGGTGGGTCCTTCGCCCCGGGCGAAGGCCCCGGGCCGGTTCCGAAGCACGACCCGGAGCTGCTGGCCGCCGCGTACGACCGTATTTTTCGGATGCATGGAAGGATCGGCCCATGGCGATGACGGCAGCGGTGAAGGATGAGATCTCCCGGCTTCCCGTCACCCGGACCTGCTGCAGAAAGGCGGAGGTCTCGGCGATCCTGCGGTTCGCGGGCGGGCTGCACCTGGTCAGCGGGCGGATCGTGATCGAGGCGGAGCTGGACACCGGGATCGCGGCCCGCCGGCTGAAGCGGGACATCCTGGAGATCTTCGGCCATGGCTCCGAGCTGATGGTGATGGCCCCCGGCGGGCTGCGCCGGGGCTCCCGCTATGTGGTCCGGGTGGTCGCGGGCGGTGACCAGCTGGCCCGGCAGACCGGCCTGGTGGACGGCCGGGGCCGCCCGATCCGGGGACTGCCGCCGCAGGTGGTGTCCGGGGCGACCTGCGACGCCGAGGCGGCCTGGCGCGGCGCCTTCCTGGCCCACGGCTCCCTCACCGAGCCCGGCCGCTCCTCGTCGCTCGAGGTCACCTGTCCCGGCCCCGAGGCGGCGCTGGCCCTGGTCGGCGCGGCCCGGCGGCTCTCCATCGCGGCCAAGGCCCGGGAGGTCCGGGGCGTGGACCGGGTCGTCGTCCGCGACGGCGACGCGATCGGGGCGCTGCTCACCCGGCTCGGGGCGCACGAGTCCGTACTGGCCTGGGAGGAGCGCCGGATGCGGCGCGAGGTCCGGGCCACCGCCAACCGGCTGGCCAACTTCGACGACGCCAATCTGCGCCGCTCGGCGCGGGCCGCGGTGGCGGCGGGCGCCCGGGTCCAGCGGGCCCTGGAGATCCTCGGCGAGGAGGTGCCCGAGCATCTCGCCGCCGCGGGCCGGCTGCGGATGGAGCACAAGCAGGCGTCGCTGGAGGAGCTGGGCGCCCTCGCCGACCCGCCGCTGACCAAGGACGCGGTCGCCGGGCGGATCCGCCGGCTGCTGGCGATGGCCGACAAGCGCGCCCAGGACCTGGGCATCCCGGGCACGGAGTCCAGCCTCACCGAGGAGATGGCCGAGGGCCTCGTCGGCTGACCGACCCCCTTCCGGGCCGCCCGACGCCGGATCCGGCCGGGCGGCCCCGGCCTCGGCCCCGTACGCCCGGATGTGCGTACGGCATACTCGGACGCGCGTACGGCCGGGCGCCCCGGATCCGCTGCCCCGTCCCGGTTCACCGCCCCTCATCCCTTGACATGGTCATTGAGGGTCAACAGTCTTGCTCCCGTTCGCTTTCTGGCACGCACACCAGTAAGGGGGGCTCATGAGACGCAGAGCGAGATCCTTGCTCGCCGCGGCATCGCTGCTGGCCGCGACGCTCGCGGCGGCACCTTTCGCCCAGGCGCAGGCCGGGGACGGGGCAGGGGACGGGGACGGCCTGTCGGTATGGCGGGCGACCGTCACCAAGGAACAGGTGCCGTTGCTGCTCGCGGCGGGAGCCGACGGACACGAACTCAGTGAGCGGGTACCCGACCGGGGTACCGCGACCGTCGAGCTGTACCTGACCGAACGACAAGCCGGTGAACTGCGCGAACAGGGCATCGGCGTCAAGGAACACACCCTCTCCGCCGCCGCCCGGAAGCGGGTCGCCGCCGCCGGGGACGGGGTCTACCGCCCGTACGGCGGGGAGAACGGGCTGAAGAACGAGATCGTCGCCGCCGCCCAGGCGAACCCGGCGATCACCAAGGCCGTCAGCATCGGCAAGTCTGTCAAGGGCCAGGACATCCTCGCCCTGAAGATCAGCCGGAACGCCAAGACCGTCCGGGACGGCACCAAGCCCGCCACGCTCTACCTCTCCAACCAGCACGCCCGGGAGTGGATCACCCCGGAGATGACCCGGCGGCTGATGCACCACTATCTGGAGAACTACGGCAAGGACCCCCGGATCACCCGGCTGATCGACACCTCCGAGCTGTGGTTCGTCCTCTCGGCCAACCCCGACGGATACGACTACACCTTCACCGGGACCGCCGAGCGCCAGTGGCGCAAGAACCTCCGCGACAACGACGGCGACGGCCGGATCGCCCCCGGCGACGGCGTCGACCTCAACCGCAACTTCTCGTACAAGTGGGGCTACGACAACGAGGGTTCGTCCCCCGACCCGTACGACGAGACCTATCGCGGCTCCGGGCCCGGCTCCGAGCCCGAGACCAAGGCGGTCGACGCCTTCCAGAAGCGCATCGGCTTCCAGTACGGCATCAACTACCACTCCGCGGCCGAGCTGATCCTCTACGGCGTCGGCTGGCAGGTCGCCACCAAGACCCCCGACGACGTCGCGTACGAGACGATCGCCGGTACCCCCGCGAACCCCGGGATCCCCGGCTACCGCCCCCAGGTGTCGTCCGAGCTGTACATCACCAACGGCGAGGCGGACGGGCACGCGGCCAATGTCAACGGGATGATGATGTTCACCCCGGAGATGTCGACCTGCGCCACCGCGTCCCGGGTCGATCCGAACGACCAGTGGAACGCCGCGGACTGCGCCTCGGTCTTCACCTTCCCGGACGACGAGAAGCTGATCCAGCAGGAGTTCGCGAAGAACATCCCGTTCGCGCTCGCGGTCGCCGAGAGCTCCCTCACCCCGGACCGGCCGGTGTCGCCGACCGGCGCGACGGCCCCCGACTTCACCCCGGACCCGTTCACGGTCTCGTACGCCCGCGGCGGTGACCAGGAGGTCTCGGTCGTCGCCAACCGGAACCTGCGGGACAAGGAGCTGAACTACCGGGTCAACGGGGGCCGGGTCCACGACGAGGACCTCGAACCGTGGCGCGGCGGCGAGACCTACGGCGGCGAGGACAACATCCGCTTCGACGAGTACCGCGCCGAGGTCGAGCACGGGGACGTCGGCGACCGCGTCGAGGTCTGGTTCACCGGCCGGACCAAGGAGGGCAAGCAGGTCGCCAGCACGCCCTTCGCCTACACCGTCGCCGAACGGCCGAGGGCCGACGCGCTGGTGATCGCCGAGGAGGGCGGCACCGCCCCGGCCCGGAACGCCGGTCTTTACACCGAAGCCCTGGCGAAGAACAAGAAGAGCGCCGCCGTCTGGGACGTCGCCACCCAGGGCACCCCGCATCCGCTGGGCGTACTCGCCCACTTCGACACGGCCGTCTGGTACACCGGCGCCGCGGCTCCGTCCTGGGCCACCACCAAAGCGGTCCGGGCCTATCTCAACGAGGGCGGCAAACTGCTCACCACCGGTGAGCGGGCGGGCGGCAACGCCAACCTGGGCCGGGCGGTCAGCGACGACTTCGCCCAGTACTACCTGGGCGCGTCCGGCCGGGCCTCCCTCGCCGGGGTGAACGCCTTCGCGGGCTCCGGACCTCTTTCGGGTGCCACCGCAACCCTCGGGGACGCCCCCGGGAACCCGCTGAACGCGGCGGGTGCGTACACCATCACCTCCGACACCCTGCCGCCGGCCGAGTTCCCGCAGTTCCGCGGTGCCGCCGCGGGCGACTATCCGGGCGTACGGATGCCGTTCTCGCCGTACGAGGGCACGTACTACGCGGTGGCCGCCCACCGCAACGCCTCCTGGCAGCGGCTCACCCGGACCGTCGACCTCACCGGCACCACGGCGGCCGACGCCCCCGAGCTCACCACCCGGCTCAGCTTCAACACCGAGCCCGGGTACGACAACGCGGTCGTCGAGGTCCGTACCGTCGGCCAGGAGGACTGGACGACCCTGCCCGACCTGAACGGCGGAACGTCCACCACCGTGCCGGCCGAGTGCGACCGGGCCTTCTATATCAACCAGCATCCGCATCTGCGGCACTACCTGACCCTCGGCCCGGACGCCTGCGCGCCCACCGGGACGACCGGCGCGTGGCACGCCTTCACCGGTGCCTCCGACGGCTGGAAGTCGGCCGCGTTCGATCTGAGCGCCTACGCGGGCAAGCGGATCGAGCTCCACGTCTCGTACGTCACCGATCCCAGCGACGGCGGCCGCGGGGTCTTCGTCGACGACACCCGGCTGGTCACCGCGGGCGGCGAGCAGGCGGACGGCGGCTTCGAGACGTCCCTCGGCCCGTGGACCGTCACGGCTCCGCCGGCCGGCAGCCCCGCGCCGCGCGGCAACTGGGAGCGGGCGGGTGACCTCTATCCGTCGGCGTCGGCCGTCACGACCCGTGACACCGTACTGATCGGATTCGGTCTCGAACACGTGTCCGACGCCGCCGAACGCGGGCGGCTGGTCGGGAAGGCCCTGAAGGCGCTGCGGCGCTGACCGGACCGACCCGGCTGACTCACAGTAGTCGGAATTAAAGATTCCGTTTGTTTCGGCGGCGGGCCGTCCCTCTCCGGGGGGTACGGCCCGCCGTCGACGCGTACCGGCCGTCCGATGTCACTCCGGGGCGCCCGTGGAGGTAGGGTCGTAAGCGGTCGGGGACATCCCATACAGCTCGCCGGCGACGAGCCGGCACACCAACGAGGAGATCGGTTCGTGACGATCCGCGTAGGCATCAACGGCTTTGGCCGCATCGGTCGTAACTACTTCCGCGCGCTGCTGGAGCAGGGTGCAGACATCGAGATCGTGGCTGTCAACGACCTGGGTGACACCGCGACCACCGCGCATCTGCTGAAGTACGACACCATCCTGGGCCGCCTCAAGGCCGAGGTGTCGCACACCGCCGACACCATCACCGTCGGTGGTCGCACCATCAAGGTGCTCTCCGAGCGCAACCCCGCGGACATCCCCTGGGGCGAGCTGGGCGTCGACATCGTGATCGAGTCGACCGGCATCTTCACCAAGAAGGCGGACGCCGAGAAGCACCTGGCCGGCGGCGCGAAGAAGGTCCTCATCTCGGCTCCGGCCAGCGACGAGGACATCACCGTCGTCATGGGTGTCAACCAGGACAAGTACGACCCCGCGCAGCACAACATCATCTCGAACGCGTCCTGCACCACCAACTGTGTGGCGCCGATGGCCAAGGTCCTCGACGAGAACTTCGGCATCGTCCGCGGTCTGATGACCACGGTCCACGCCTACACCAACGACCAGCGGATCCTGGACTTCCCGCACAAGGACCTGCGCCGCGCCCGCGCCGCCGCGGAGAACATCATCCCGACCACGACGGGCGCCGCCAAGGCCACCGCCCTGGTCCTCCCGCAGCTCAAGGGCAAGCTGGACGGCATCGCCATGCGCGTCCCGGTCCCCACCGGCTCCGCCACCGACCTGGTCGTCGAGCTCTCCCGCGAGGTCACCAAGGACGAGGTCAACGCCGCGTTCAAGAAGGCCGCCGAGGGCGAGCTGCAGGGCGTCCTGACGTACACCGAGGACCCGATCGTCTCCTCGGACATCGTCAGCGACCCCGCGTCCTGCACCTTCGACTCGTCGCTGACGATGGTCCAGGAGGGCAACTCGGTCAAGATCCTCGGCTGGTACGACAACGAGTGGGGCTACTCCAACCGCCTCGTCGACCTGACCGTCTTCGTCGGCAACCAGCTCTGAGCACTCAGCCGGCTCCGACCGCTCTGGGAGTACGACACGGCTCGGCCCCGCACAGCCCGGCACAGTACGGCTATCAGAGCACCACGAAGTGAGCGAGAGGGCTCGGACGGCGCAGCGCAGCGCCGCCCGGGCCCCCTCGCGCGTCCAGCCCTTCCGAGGAGACCGTCCATGAAGACGATCGACCAGCTGTTGGCCGACGGGGTCAGCGGCAAGCGGGTATTCGTCCGCGCCGATCTCAATGTGCCGCTCGACGGCGCCACCATCACCGACGACGGCCGGATCCGCGCCGTCGCCCCCACCATCGCCCGGCTGGCCGAAGCCGGCGCCCGGGTGATCGTCGCCTCCCACCTCGGCCGCCCCAAGGGCGCCCCGGACCCGGCGTTCTCGCTGGCTCCCGCCGCCGCCCGGCTGGGCGAGATCCTCGGCGCCCCGGTCGCCTTCGCCACCGACACGGTCGGCGACTCGGCCCGCGCCGCGGTGGACGGGCTCGCCGACGGGCAGGTCGCGGTGATCGAGAACCTCCGCTTCAACCCCGGCGAGACCAGCAAGGACGACGCCGAGCGCGGCGCCTTCGCGGACCAGCTGGCCGCCCTGGCCGATGTCTACGTGGGCGACGGCTTCGGCGCCGTCCACCGCAAGCACGCCTCCGTCTACGATCTGCCCGCCCGGCTGCCGCACGCGGTCGGCGATCTGATCGCCACCGAGGTCCGCGTCCTGAAGCGGCTCACCGAGGACGTCGCCCGGCCGTACGCCGTGGTCCTCGGCGGCGCCAAGGTCTCCGACAAGCTCGGGGTGATCGACAACCTGCTGGGCAAGGCCGACCGCATCCTGATCGGCGGCGGCATGGCCTACACCTTCCTCAAGGCCCAGGGCCACGAGGTCGGCGCCTCCCTGCTCCAGGAGGACCAGGTACCGGTCGTCCAGGACTATCTGAAGCGCGCCGAGGCGGCCGGTGTGGAGTTCGTACTCCCCGTCGACGTCCTGGTCGCCCCCGGGTTCCCCGACCTCAAGACCAAGGCCCCGACCAACCCCACCACCGTCGCCGCGGACGCCATCCCGGCCGACCAGGAGGGTCTGGACATCGGCCCCGAGACCTGCAAGCTGTACGCATCGAAGCTCGCCGACGCGGCCACCGTCTTCTGGAACGGTCCGATGGGCGTCTTCGAGCACCCCGACTACGCCGAGGGCACCCGGGCCGTGGCCCGGGCCCTCGCCGACTCCCCGGCCTTCTCCGTGGTCGGCGGCGGGGACTCCGCCGCCGCCGTACGGACCCTGGGCTTCGACGCCGACGCGTTCGGCCATATCTCGACCGGCGGCGGTGCCAGCCTCGAATACCTCGAGGGCAAGACGCTGCCCGGCCTCGCCGCACTGGAGGACTGATCTCTCTCATGACCACCCGCACCCCGCTGATGGCGGGCAACTGGAAGATGAACCTCAACCACCTGGAGGCCATCGCCCACGTCCAGAAGCTCGCCTTCGCCCTCGCCGACAAGGACTACGACGCGGTCGAGGTCGCGGTCCTGCCGCCCTTCACCGATCTGCGCTCCGTCCAGACCCTGGTCGACGGCGACAAGCTCCGGATCGGCTACGGCGCCCAGGACATCTCGGCCCAGGACTCCGGCGCCTACACCGGAGAGATCTCCGGCTCGATGCTGGCCAAGCTGAAGTGCTCGTACGTCGCCGTCGGCCACTCCGAGCGCCGCCAGTACCACAACGAGTCGGACGAGCTGTGCAACGCCAAGGTGAAGGCCGCCTTCCGGCACGGCATCACGCCGATCCTCTGCGTCGGCGAGGGCCTGGACGTCCGCAAGGCCGGTAACCAGGTCGCGTACACCCTCGCCCAGGTCGACGGCGGACTGAAGGACGTCCCCGCCGAGCAGGCCGAGACCATCGTGATCGCCTACGAGCCCGTCTGGGCCATCGGCACCGGCGAGGTCGCCACCCCCGAGGACGCCCAGGAGGTCTGCGGGGCGATCCGCGGCCGGCTGGCCGAGCTGTACTCGCCGGAGCTGGCCGACAAGGTCCGGATCCAGTACGGCGGCTCCGTGAAGTCCGGCAACGTCGCCGCGATCATGGCCCAGCCCGATGTGGACGGCGCCCTGGTCGGCGGTGCGGCCCTCGACGTGGACGAGTTCGTCAAGATCGTCCGCTTCCGCGACCAGTGAGTATGCGGTAGCGCCGATCCGTCGTACCCTTGCGGGGACTCCGGGCCGTGCCGGGCCGGGGTCCCCGCAGTCATCAGACCATCCAGAGAATTGCCAGGAAGTAGGGTCCAGCCGTGGTTATGGGGTTCTCGATCGCCCTGATCGTCTTCAGCCTGCTGCTGATGCTGCTCGTGCTGATGCACAAGGGGAAGGGCGGCGGCCTCTCCGACATGTTCGGCGGCGGTATGCAGTCCTCCGTCGGCGGCTCCTCGGTCGCCGAGCGCAACCTGGACCGGATCACCGTCGTGGTCGGTCTGCTCTGGTTCGCCTGCATCGTCGTGCTCGGCCTGCTGATGAAGCTGGACAGCTGACACCGCCGCCACCCGGCCGGAATCAGATCGGCCCACGGGTGTAACTCCAACGACTGGACGGGCGTTGGGCCTTACGTAGACTGGGGCACCGCGGCGCAGCCGCTGTGAGACGCTGTGCAGCACCATCACGCAGGGAGTTACACCGTGGCAAGTGGCAACGCGATCCGGGGGAGCCGGGTCGGGGCGGGGCCGATGGGCGAGGCCGAGCGCGGCGAGTCCGCGCCGCGTCTGCGCATCTCCTTCTGGTGCTCCAACGGGCACGAGACGCAGCCGAGCTTCGCCAGCGACGCGCAGGTCCCCGACGTCTGGGACTGCCCGCGCTGTGGGTTCCCGGCCGGTCAGGACCAGGACAACCCACCGGACCCGCCGCGCACGGAGCCGTACAAGACCCATCTCGCCTATGTGCGGGAGCGGCGGAGCGACGCGGACGGCGAGGCGATCCTCGCCGAGGCGCTCGCCAAACTGCGCGGCGAGATCTAGCACTTCGATCCGGAAACTGCGCGGCGAGATCTAGCACTTCGATCCGGCCGGGACACCCATCAGGTGTCCCGGCCGGATTTTTTTGCGGGCCTCCGGGGTTGACCGGGATGCCCGGTTGTCAGTGCCGTCGCCTACGGTTCTGTACCAGGCGAACACGGAGCGTCATCGCGCCGGATCCGGTGGCGGGCGTCAGCCGTGCTCGCCTCGCCGCCCCTGGTTGATCAACTAGGTTGGAGGCGGTGGGGCGCAAGGCAGGCACAAGACGAAGTGAGCTGATGTCCGAGTGATCGAAGAAGGCCGTACCCGGCTCAATCAGACGCCCGAGTGGACCGCGCTCGGCAAGCACCGCGAGCAGCTGGGCGACACCCGTCTGCGAGACCTGTTCGCCGCCGACCCCGACCGCGGCCACCGCTACACCCTGCGCGTCGGCGACCTCCGGATCGACTACGCCAAGCAACTCGTCACGGACGAGACCCTGGAGCTGCTGCGGGAGCTGGCGAACGCGACCGGCGTCTTCGGGCTCCGGGACGCCATGTTCCGCGGCGAGAAGATCAACACCACCGAGGACCGGGCCGTTCTGCACACCGCCCTGCGAGCCCCGCGCGACGCCGTGATCGAGGTCGACGGGGAGAACGTGGTGCCCGGCGTCCACGCGGTGCTGGCGAAGATGGCCGCCTTCTCGGAGCGGATCCGCTCCGGGGCGTGGACCGGCCACACCGGACGCCCGATCAGAAACGTGGTCAATATCGGGATCGGCGGCTCCGACCTCGGCCCCGCCATGGCCTACGAGGCGCTGCGCGCCTACACCGACCGCGAACTGACGTTCCGTTTCGTCTCCAATGTCGACGGCGCCGACCTCCACGAGGCGGTCCGCGACCTCGACCCGGCGGAGACGCTCTTCGTCATCGCCTCCAAGACCTTCACCACCATCGAGACCATCACCAACGCCACCTCCGCCCGCCGCTGCCTGCTCGACGGGCTGGACGCCGGTCAGGACGCCGTCGCCCGGCACTTCGTGGCGCTCTCCACCAACGGGGAGAAGGTCGCCGACTTCGGGATCGACCCGGAGAACATGTTCGAGTTCTGGGACTGGGTCGGCGGGCGGTACTCCTTCGACTCCGCCATCGGGCTCTCCCTGATGATCGCGATCGGACCCGAGCGATTCCGTGAACTGCTCGACGGCTTCCACCTGGTCGACGAGCACTTCCGGACGGCCCCTCCGGAGGAGAACGCGCCGCTGCTGCTGGGTCTGCTGGGCATCTGGTACGGCGCGTTCTTCGACGCCCAGTCGCATGCCGTGCTGCCGTACTCGCACTATCTGAGCCGTTTCACCGCCTATCTCCAGCAGCTCGACATGGAGTCCAACGGCAAGTCCGTGGACCGGGACGGCCGGCCGGTGGCCTGGCAGACGGGCCCCGTGGTCTGGGGCACCCCCGGTACCAACGGGCAGCACGCCTACTACCAGTTGATCCACCAGGGCACCAAGGTCATTCCGGCGGACTTCATCGGCTTCGCCCGGCCCGTCGGCGAGCTGGCGCCGGGACCGGCCGCCCAGCACGATCTGCTGATGGCCAACTTCTTCGCCCAGACCCAGGCACTGGCCTTCGGCAAGACGTCCGACGAGGTACGGGCCGAGGGCGTGCCGGAGGAGCTGGTGCCGCACAAGACCTTCCGGGGGAACCATCCGACGACGACGATCCTGGCGGACGAGCTGACCCCGTCCGTACTGGGCCAGCTGATCGCGCTCTACGAGCACAAGGTCTTCGTCCAGGGCGCGGTGTGGCAGATCGACTCCTTCGACCAGTGGGGCGTCGAGCTGGGCAAGGTCCTCGCCAAGCGGATCGAGCCGGTGCTGACCGAGGGCACCGGCGGGGAGGGGCTCGACAGTTCGACCGCCGCCCTGACCGCCGCCTACCGGGAGCTGAGGGGGCGCTGAGCCGATGGACCAGGGGGGAACGGCGGTCCGGCTGCGACCGCCCCGCGAACGGCTCGACGCCCGTGCCGTGGGCTGGTGGCGGACGCAGTGGCTGGTGGCGCTGCTGGTGCTCGCCGGGATCCCGGCGCTGCTGGGGCTGCTGATCGAACCGGCGCGGTTCTGGCTGCTGCTGGCGGCGGCCGTACTGGGCGGGCCGTGTCTGATCGGTGGCCTCGTCTTTCCGTCCTGGTGGTTCCGGGTACACCGCTGGGAAGTGACGGACGAGGCGGTGTACGTCAGAACCGGTGCCTTCTGGCAGGAGTGGCGGATCGCCCCGATGTCCCGGATCCAGACCGTCGACACCCTCCGGGGACCGCTGGAGCGGTACTTCGGACTCGCCACCCTCACCGTCACCACGGCCTCGTCCCAGGGGCCGGTGAAGATCGTGGGGCTCGGTCATGAGACGGCGGCCGAACTGGCGGAGCGGCTGACCCTGATCACCCGGGCGACCGCCGGGGACGCGACATGACCGCCGAGCCGCCCGGGGCATCAGGGGCGTCCGGCTCGGCCGGACCCACCGGGACGGCCGGGACACCCGAGGCGCCCGGGGTGACGGAGCCCGGTTGCGTGGTGGAGCCCGGGGCCGAGTGGCACCGGCTGGACCGGCGGACGCTGCTGGTGACCGCCGCCGTGATGACCGGTGTCGCCGGAGGCGTCGTCCTCCCCGTACTGCTGGGACTCTCCTCCGGCGCCTGGTTCGGCAGCGGGCCGCGCCGGGGGGTCGGCCTCGTCCTGCTCTTCACCGGCGCCGTACTGCTGGTCGCCGGGGCCGTGATCGCCGACTACTTCACCTGGCGGCACACCCGCTACCGGATCGGGCCCGACCGGGTCGATCTGCACAGCGGACTGCTGCTGGTGAAGCGGCGGTCCCTGGCCCGGGAGCGGATCCGCAGCGTCGACATCACCGCCCATCCGCTGCTGCGGATCCTGGGCCTGGTGAAGGTCAGGATCGGGACGGGCGAGAGCGGCGGCGGCAAGGAGTCGTCCCTGGAGCTGAACCCGGTCGCCCGGACCGAGGGCGAACGGCTCCGGGCCGAACTGCTCGACCGGCCCGCCGAGCCGTCCGCCGCCCCGGCCGACGGCGCCCTGGCCCGGCTCGACCCCCGCTGGATCCGGTACGCGCCCCCGGCCTTCCCGACCCTGGTCCTGGGCGTCGCGGCGGCCGGTGCTCTGATGCAGCTCAGCGACTGGTTCGGGGTTCAGACCGAGGTGATCTCCACCGTCGGGGACCTCTTCGACGGGGTGTCGATCCCCCTGATGATCCTCGCGCTGGTACTCGCCGCTCTGATCGCCGGGGCGGTGGGGGCGCTCGGCCTCTGGGTCGAGATGTGGTGGAACTACCGGCTGGAGCGGGAGCCGGGCGGGGTGCTGCGGGTCCGCCGGGGGCTGTTCACCACCCGGTCGATATCCGTCGAGGAGCGGCGGCTGCGGGGTATCGAGCTGGTGGAGCCGCTGGGGGTACGGGGCTTCGGCGCGGCCCGGGTCGACGCCATCGCCACGGGGCTCGCCAAGGAGGGCGACGCCGACCACGAGGACCTGCACATACTGCTGCCGGTCGCGCCCCGGGCGGTCGCCGACGAGGTGGCGGCGCTGGTGCTCCGGGAGCCCGACGCGCCCACCGGGGCGGCGCTGACCGCCCACCCCCGGGTGGCCGGGGCCCGGCGGCTGCGGTGGGCCCTGGGGAGCGCGGCGGCCCCGGTGGTCCTCCTGGCGGGCCTCGGCCTCTGGCTGACGCCGGTCCTGCTGTACATCGCCGCCGGTTGCGCGGTGGTGGCGCTGCCGCTCGCCGTACCGCTCGCCCGCGACGCGTACCGCAGCCTCGGCCACACCGTCTCGGGGCGCTATCTGGTGACCCGCTCCGGCACCATGGCCCGGCGTACGGTGGCCCTCCGGCGCAGCGGGGTGATCGGCTGGACCATCACCCGGTCGCTGTTCCAGCGGCGGGCCGGGCTGATCACCCTCACCGCGACCACGGCCGCCGGAGCGGGCGGCTACTCGGTTCACGACGCCGCCGAAAGCGAGGGGCTGCTCTTCGCGGCGGAGGCGGTACCGGGTCTGCTGGGGCCGTTTCTGGAACCGGTCCCCGGACCGGACGGAACCGGAACCTCCGGTGACAGCGGGGCATGACCGGGTGATAGCCCGGTAAAGGTGTAGCGACCATGGGATCGGTTGATGTTCACCCCATGACTGACACCAGCCGACGTTCGGTACTGACCGCCGCGCTCGCCACCGCCGCCGGAACCACCGGGATCCTGGCCGCCGGACCGGGCACGGCCGCCGCCGCCCCGGCCCCCGCCGCCGCTCCCGCCGGGGCGGGGGCCGGATACGCCACCACGTCCGGGTACACCAAGTACTCCGAGATCTACCAGGACACGCTGCGGGTCGAGGGCACCGACTACGGGCGGCGCTTCAAACGCCATGAGCGGGTGGACGCCACCTTCTCCGGGAAGGCGCAGCTCCCGGGAACGTCGGTGATCGCCTTGCACGGCGGCGGGATCGAACCCGGCTCCTCGGAGGTGGCGCTGGGGATCGCGGGTTACCACCCCAAGGGCCTCGTCCCGACCGGGGCGGCCACGGACCCCCGCTACGACTACTGGTTGTTCGAGGGGTTGCTCGGCGCGGGGCAGAACGGCGCGCTCCATGTCACTTCCACCGGCTGCGACGACTATCACGCGCTGGGGCTGACCGAGGGCAGCCTCAATGTGGTCAGTGTCCACGGCTGTACGGCGAACCAGCAGGGCGCACCCGGCTATGGATTGGTACTCGGCGGGCTCAACCAGCAGTTCAAGACGCTGGTGGCGGAGGAACTGGTGCTGCTGAACAGCGCTCTGCCCGCCCCGGCCATCGTGATCGTCGATAGTTCACAGGCTCCCGAACTCGGTGGTGTCTCGCCGAACAACCCCTGCAACCGCACCCTGCTGAAGCAGGGGGTCCAACTGGAGCTGACCAACACCCTGCGCGATTCCCTCTTCGACGACCCCTCCACGCGTACCAGCCGCGCCAATACCGTCAACGCCCGGTTCTGGGCCTTCACCGGGGCCATCCGGACGGCGATCGCCCGGCTGGAGGCGGCTCAGGCGGCGGCGAAGACCGCGCCCTGAGCCGGGCCGCGACGGGCGGAAACGACCGAGGGCCCGGACACCGTGGCGGTGTCCGGGCCCTCGGGCCGTACCGAAACCCCTACGCCGAAGCCGGGGGGTACAGCTCGCGCGGCAGCTGGGCCGCGGCGGCCGTGTCCAGCAGCCAGAGGGTGCGGGACCGGCCGCGGGCGCCCGCCGCCGGGGCCTGGATCTCACCGGCCCCGGAGAGGGCGATCGCCACGGCGTTCGCCTTGTCCTCGCCCGCCGCCAGCAGCCAGACCTCGCGGGCCGCCCGGATCGCCGGGAGGGTCAGGGAGATCCGGGTCGGCGGCGGCTTCGGGGAGCCGTGCACCCCGACGACCGTACGGTCCGTCTCCCGGACGGCGGGGTGCTCCGGGAAGAGCGACGCCACATGGGTGTCCGGGCCGACGCCCAGCATCAGGACGTCGAACGTGGGCACCGGGCCGTGATCCTCCGGCCCGGCGGCGGCGGCGAGTTCGGCCGCGTACGCCGCCGCTGCCGCCTCCACGTCGCTGCCGTACGGGCCGTCCGACGCGGCCATGGGATGCACCCGGGCCGGGTCGACCGGAACGTGCTCCAGCAGCGCGGCCCGGGCCTGGGAGGCATTGCGTTCCGGGTCCCCCTTGGGGAGGAACCTTTCATCGCCCCACCAGATGTCGAGCCGCTGCCAGTCCACCGCGTCCCGGGCCGGGGAGGACCCCAGCGCCGCCAGCAGGCCGTTGCCGTTGCGCCCGCCCGTGAGGACCACGGACGCGGTGCCGCGGGCGGCCTGGGCGTCCACGATCCGGGTGATCAGCCGGGCCGCCGCGGCCTGGGCCATCAGCTCCTTGTCGCGGTGGACCACCAGCTGCGGGGCTCCGGTCACTTGGCCGCCGCCTTCTTCGCCGCGGTCTTCCGGGCCGAGGACTTCCCCGCCGGAGCGGCCGGAGCGGCCGGAGCTGCGGCCGAGGTGGCCTCCGTCTCCGTCTCCGCCTCCGCTTCCGCCGCGGCGACCGCCTTCGCCGCCGCCGCGATCTCCGACACGTCCGCCGAGCCGCCGGGCCCGCCGTTGCCGAGCCGGTCCACCCCGTACCGCAGGGCGGAGGCATAGGTGTCGTCCGGGTCCAGCCGCCGCAGCTCCTCCGCGATCAGCTCGGCGGTCTCCCGGCGCTTCAGCGCCACCGCCCGGTCGGGCTGCCCCTGGATGGAGAGGTTCGCCAGGGCGCCGTCGGCCCGGTCGAGCACGATCGGACCGCAGTCCGTCTCCATCCGTACGGCGGTCAGTCCGGGGCCGGGGGAGTGGGTGCGCCGTACGGGCACCCCGAGCCGGTCCGCCAGCCACATCGCCAGCAGCTCCACGCTCGGATTGAACTCTTCGCCCTCCACCTCGACCGCGGTGACCTCGCAGACCACCTGGTCCAGCGCGGCGGCCAGCATGGAGCGCCAGGGCGTGATCCGGGTCCACGACAGATCCGTGTCGCCGGGGGTGTACGCCTCCGCCCGCCCCGTCAGCTCGCCGATGGGGTCCTCGGCGGCGTAGGTGTCGGTGACCCGGCGCTGGGCCAGCGCGCCCAGCGGGTCGTTCGCCGGGTCGAGCGGGGCGTTGACCGGCCACCAGACCACGACCGGGGCGTCCGGCAGCAGCAGCGGCAGGACCACCGACTGGGCGTGCTCGGTGACCTCGCCGTACAGCCGCAGGACGACGGTCTCGCCGGTGCCCGCGTCGGCCCCGACCCGGACCTCGGCGTCGAGCCGGGTCTGGGCGCGGTCGCGCGGGGTGCGGGAGACCCGCTTGATGACCACCAGGGTGCGGGAGGGGTGCTCGCGGGACGCCTCGTTGGCGGCCCGCAGCGCGTCGTAGGCGTTCTCCTCGTCGGTGACGATGACCAGGGTGAGCACCATGCCGACGGCCGGCGTGCCGATCGCCCGGCGCCCCTGCACCAGCGCCTTGTTGATCTTGCCGGAGGTGGTGTCCGTAAGGTCGATCTTCATGGCCGGCGCCAGCTCCGTCCGTCTCGTGCGAGCATTTCGTCCGCCTCGACCGGGCCCCAGGTACCGGACGGGTACTGGGCGGGCTTGCCGTGGGCGTCCCAGTACCGCTCGATCGGGTCGAGGATCTTCCACGACAGCTCGACCTCTTCGACCCGGGGGAAGAGGTTGGAGTCGCCGAGCAGCACATCGAGGATCAGCCGCTCGTACGCCTCCGGGCTGGACTCGGTGAACGACTCGCCGTAGGCGAAGTCCATCGAGACGTCCCGTACCTCCATCGAGGTCCCCGGCACCTTGGAGCCGAACCGCATGGTCACGCCCTCGTCCGGCTGGACCCGGATGACCAGGGCGTTCTGCCCCAGTTCCTCGGTCGCGGTGTGGTCGAAGGGGGAGTGCGGGGCGCGCTGGAAGACCACCGCGATCTCGGTGACCCGGCGCCCCAGCCGCTTGCCGGTCCGCAGGTAGAACGGCACCCCGGCCCAGCGGCGGTTGTCGATCTCCAGTTTGACCGCGGCATAGGTGTCGGTCTTGGAGTCCGGGTCGATGCCGTCCTCCTGGAGGTAGCCGACGGCCTTCTCGCCGCCCTGCCACCCGGCCGCGTACTGGCCGCGTACGGTGGTGGCGCCCAGGTCCCTCGGCACCTTCACCGCGCCCAGTACCTTGGTCTTCTCCGCCGCCAGCGCGTCCGCGTCGAAGGAGGCGGGCTCCTCCATCGCGGTCAGCGCCAGCAGCTGGAGCAGATGGTTCTGGATGACGTCACGGGCGGCGCCGATGCCGTCGTAGTACCCGGCCCGGCCGCCGATCCCGATGTCCTCGGCCATCGTGATCTGGACGTGGTCGACATAGGACCGGTTCCAGATCGGCTCGAAGAGGGTGTTGGCGAAGCGGAGCGCCAGGATGTTCTGGACGGTCTCCTTGCCGAGGTAGTGGTCGATCCGGAAGACCTCGTTCGGCGGGAAGACCTCGTGCACCACCTGGTTCAGCTCCACGGCCGACGCCAGATCGTGCCCGAACGGCTTCTCGATCACCGCCCGGCGCCAGGAGCCTTCCTTCTGGTCGGCCAGTCCGTGCTTCTTCAGCTGCTGGACGACCTTCGGGAAGAACTTCGGCGGCACCGACAGATAGAAGGCGAAGTTGCCCCCGGTGCCCTGTGCCTGGTCCAGCTCGGCGATCGTCTTCTTCAGCGTCTCGAAGGCGTCGTCGTCGTCGAAGTCGCCCTGCACGAACCGCATGCCCTGGTTGAGCTGCTGCCAGACCTCCTCGCGGAAGGGGGTCCTGGCGTGCTCCTTGACCGCGTCGTGGACCTCCTGGGCGAAGTCCTCGTCCTGCCACTCCCGGCGGGCGAAGCCCACCAGGGAGAAGCCCGGGGGCAGCAGCCCCCGGTTGGCCAGGTCGTAGACGGCTGGCATCAGCTTCTTGCGCGACAGATCGCCGGTGACTCCGAAGATCACCAGGCCCGACGGCCCCGCGATTCGCGGGAGCCGTCGGTCCGCCGGGTCGCGCAGCGGATTGGCCGCGGGTGAACCGGACACGATGGTCAGCCCTCCGACGGGACGAGGCGGGCCAGCGCCGCCTCGGTCGATGCGAGCAGGTTGTTCCAGGCCGCCTCGAACTTCTCCACGCCGTCGTCCTCCAGCAGCTGGACGACCTCGTCGTACGAGACGCCGAGCGCGGCCACGGCCGCCAGATCGGCGCGCGCGGCGTCGTACCGGCCGCGGACCGTGTCACCGGTGATCTCGCCGTGGTCGGCGGTGGCCTCCAGCGTCGCCTCCGGCATGGTGTTGACCGTGCCCGGGGCGACCAGCTCGTCCACGTACAGCGTGTCCTTGTAGGCCGGGTCCTTGACGCCGGTGGAGGCCCACAGCGGGCGCTGCTTGTTGGCCTGGAGCCGGTCGAGGGCGGCCCACCGGTCGGAGCCGAAGACCTCCTCGTACGCCTCGTACGCCAGCCGGGCGTTGGCCAGCGCGGCCTTGCCGCGGGCGGCCTTCGCCTCCGGGGAGCCCAGCGCGTCCAGCCGCTTGTCGATCTCGGCGTCCACCCGGGAGACGAAGAACGACGCCACCGAATGGATCTTCGACAGATCCAGGCCCCGCTCCGCGGCCTTCTCCAGACCGGCCAGGTAGGCGTCCATCACCTCGCGGTAGCGCTCCAGCGAGAAGATCAGCGTGACATTGACGCTGATCCCCAGGCCGATGGTCTCGGTGATGGCCGGCAGACCCGCCCGGGTCGCCGGGATCTTGATCAGGGTGTTGGGGCGGTCGACCAGCCAGGCGAGCTGCTTGGCCTCGGCGATCGTCGCCTCGGTGTGATGGGCGAGCCGGGGGTCCACCTCGATGGAGACCCGGCCGTCCTGGCCGCCGGTGGCGTCGAACACGGGACGGAGGATGTCCGCCGCGTCCCGGACGTCCGCCGTGGTGATCATGCGGATGGCTTCCTCGACGGTCACCTTCCGGACGGCCAGCTCCCGCAGCTGCTGCTCGTAGCCGTCACCACCGCTGATCGCCTTCTGGAAGATCGACGGATTGGTGGTCACACCCACCACGTGCTGCTGGTCGATCAGTTCGGCCAGATTGCCGGAGGTGATCCGCTTGCGGGACAGGTCGTCCAGCCAGATCGCCACGCCTTCGTCGGTGAGGCGCTTGAGCGCGTCTTCTGTCATCGAAAAACAACTCCTGAAGTCACTTGTAGTCGCGTCAGCGCCGGACGGCGTCGAGAGATTCCCGGGCGGCGGAGGCCACCGCTTCGGCGGTGATGCCGAACTCCCGGTAGAGGACCTTTCCGTCCGCCGAGGCACCGAAGTGCTCCAGCGACACGATCCGGCCCGCGTCCCCGACGTACCGGTGCCAGGTCAGCCCGATGCCCGCCTCGACGGCCACCCGCGCCCGCACCGACGGCGGCAGAACCGCGTCCTTGTAAGCCTGGTCCTGCTCCTCGAACCACTCCACCGACGGCATCGAGACCACCCGGGTCGGCACCCCGGCCGCCTGCAGCTCGTCCCGGGCCGCGACGGCGAGCTGGACCTCGGAACCCGTACCGATCAGTACGACCTCCGGGGCGCCGCCCTCGGCCTCGAACAGGACGTAGCCGCCGCGGGCCGCGTCCTCGTTCCGCGCGTAGGTCGGCACGCCCTGCCGGGTCAGCGCCAGACCGTGCGGGGCGCCCACGCCGAACTCCTTCGTCCAGCGCCGCAGGATCTCGCGCCAGGCGACCACGGTCTCGTTGGCGTCCGCCGGACGGACCACGTTCAGACCGGGGATGGCCCGCAGCGACGCCAGGTGCTCCACCGGCTGGTGGGTCGGGCCGTCCTCGCCGAGGCCGATCGAGTCATGGGTCCAGACGTAGGTCACCGGCAGATGCATCAGGGCCGAGAGCCGGACCGCGTTCCGCATGTAGTCCGAGAAGACCAGGAACGTCCCGCCGAAGATCCGGGTGTTGCCGTGCAGCGCGATGCCGTTCATCTCGGCGGCCATCGAGTGCTCGCGGATACCGAAGTGGATGGTCCGGCCGTACGGGTCGGCCTCCGGCAGCGGATTGCCCTCGGGCAGGAACGACGACGTCTTGTCGATGGTGGTGTTGTTGGAGCCCGCGAGGTCGGCCGAGCCGCCCCACAGCTCCGGGATCACCGCGCCCAGCGACTGGAGGATCTTCCCGGAGGCGGCCCGGGTCGCGACCGAGGTACCGGCCTCGAAGTCGGGCAGCGCGTCCTCCCACCCGGCGGGCAGCTCGCCCGCCCGGATCCGGTCGAACTCGGCGGCCCGCTCCGGGTTCGCCGTCCGCCAGGCGGCGAGGCCCTTCTCCCACTCGGCCCGCGCCTCACGGCCCCGGTCCAGCGCCTCACGGGTGTGCCCGATGACCGCGTCCGAGACCTCGAAGCTCTGCTCCGGGTCGAAGTCGAGCACCCGCTTGGTGGCCGCGACCTCCTCGTCGCCCAGCGCCGAGCCGTGCGCGGCCTCGGTGTTCTGGGCGTGCGGGGCGGGCCAGGCGATGATCGACCGGGCGGCGATGAAGGAGGGCCGGTCGGTGACGGCCTGCGCGGCGCGGAAGGCCGCGTACAGCGCCTCGGGGTCGAGGTCGCCGTTCTCCTTCGCCGCCACGCGCTGGACGTGCCAGCCGTACGCCTCGTACCGCTTGAGGGTGTCCTCGGAGACCGCGGTCTCGGTGTCGCCCTCGATGGAGATGTGGTTGTCGTCCCAGAGCAGCACCACGTTGCCCAGCTTCTGGTGCCCGGCCAGCGACGACGCCTCGGCCGCGATGCCCTCCTGGAGGCAGCCGTCACCGGCGATCACCCAGATGGTGTGGTCGAAGGGGGAGGTGCCGGGGGCGGCGTCCGGGTCGAACAGGCCGCGCTCGTAGCGGGCGGCCATCGCCATGCCCACCGCGTTGGCCACGCCCTGACCGAGCGGCCCCGTGGTGGTCTCCACTCCGGCGGTGTGGCCGTACTCGGGGTGGCCCGGGGTCTTGGAGCCCCAGGTGCGGAATGCCTTGAGGTCATCCAGCTCCAGACCGTATCCGGCCAGGTAGAGCTGGGTGTAGAGGGTCAGCGACGAGTGGCCGGCCGAGAGCACGAACCGGTCCCGCCCGGTCCAGTCGGCGTCCGCCGGGTCGTGCCGCATGACCTTCTGGAAGAGGAGGTAGGCGGCGGGCGCGAGGCTCATGGCCGTACCGGGGTGGCCGTTGCCGACCTTCTGTACGGCGTCCATGGCCAGAACCCGGGCGGTGTCGACGGCCCGCTGGTCCAGATCGGTCCACTCGAGGTCTGTGGTGGTCGGCTTGGTGCTCACCCTGGCTCAGGGCTCCTTTCCGCATGTTCTCCACATGGCGTGTACCCGGTGACGAGGAATGCACCGGGTGTGGCCGAGCCTACCCTTGGCACCGACCGGCGGTTTTCGGCCGAGAGGCCCCGCCGGCGCCGCAGGACGCCGAGGTGTCCTCCTGCCAGCCTGCCGCCAACGGGGGGACTTCGCCTCCCGGCGCCGCCGAGGTGCCCGGGCGGGGACGTCCGGGGACGTACGAGGGGCGGGCCCGCGGTGTCCGGGGAGGCGGCCCGGGGCGTTCGGGACCCGTCGCACAACACGACCCACCCCCGTGCGAGGCGAGAGAAAGGCAGCCTCTAGAGTGGCGTGGTACGCGCAAGTCTCACGGGTCTTCCAACGCGCTGTCATGCGTCCGGGACTTGCTGGAATCTTCCTCAGGGGTGTGCGTGACGGCCGTCGATTCCCGTCCAGCGGGTGAGGGCACCACCCGCCCCGAGCGGACCGCGGGGACGCCCGGTACGAGCCGGGGCGACCGGACGTTCGGGGCCCGGGTCATGGGGTTCGTGGCGCTGACGAAGCCGCGGATCATCGAGTTGCTGCTCATCACCACAGTGCCGGTGATGTTCCTCGCCGCGCAAGGGGTGCCCGACCTGTGGCTGGTCCTGGCCACCTGTACGGGCGGATATCTCTCCGCGGGCGGCGCCAACGCGCTCAATATGTACATCGACCGGGACATCGACGCGCTGATGACCAGGACGGCCCACCGCCCCCTGGTCACCGGCCTGGTCTCGCCGCGTGAGGGCCTGGTCTTCGGCCTCACCCTCGCGGTGGTCTCCACGCTCTGGTTCGGCCTCCTCGTCAACTGGCTCTCCGCCTGGCTCTCCCTGGGCGCACTCCTGTTCTACGTGGTCGTCTACACGATGCTGCTGAAGCGGCGCACGACGCAGAACATCGTCTGGGGCGGGATCGCCGGCTGTCTGCCGGTACTGATCGGCTGGTCCGCGGTGACCAACTCGATGTCCTGGGCCGCGATCGTGCTCTTCCTGGTGATCTTCTTCTGGACCCCGCCGCACTACTGGCCGCTCTCCATGAAGGTCCGTGAGGACTACGCCCGGGTCGGCGTCCCGATGCTGCCCGTGGTCGCCTCCAACAAGGTCGTGGCCCGCCAGATCGTGCTCTACAGCTGGGTGATGGTGGCGGTCTCCCTGCTGCTCACCCCGATGGGCTACACCGGCTGGTTCTACACCGCCGTGGCGCTGGTCGCGGGCGGCTGGTGGCTCTGGGAGGCCCATGCCCTCCAGGCCCGCGCGAAGGCCGGGGTGACCGGGGCCAAGCTCAAGGAGATGCGGCTCTTCCACTGGTCCATCACCTACGTGTCGCTGCTCTTCGTGGCGGTCGCGGTGGATCCCTTCCTGCGCTGAGACGGCCGCGGGAACCCGAACTCGCCGAAGGGGCGGACCGGTCCGGTCCGCCCCTTCGCCGTACCCCCGGCGGCTTTCCGCCGGTACGTGGCTCACACCACGCCCCGACGCCATGGCCACCGCCGATTACCGGTACGTAACATCGGGCCATGACCGACGCAGCAGACGCAGCAGGCGCAGACACCAAGCGCGCGGACCGCAAGGCCGCCCGGCTCGCCCGTGAGATCACCGCCTTCGCGAAGAAGCACGGCGGCGCCGAGGGACAGCTCGCCCATATCGGCCAGGCGGGCACCCGGATCGTCCTGGTCGGCTCCGACGGCGCCTGGGGCGATCTGGTGGCCCCGAGCCATCCGGTGGCCGAGGCGGCGGCCGGTAAGGCGGGGATCACCCTGCACGAATCCTTCGACGGCGAGTTCGCGGCGAGGGTGCGGACCGGACCGTACGAGTGGACCCGGATGGCGGGCATCCAGCTCGGCGGCCCGTCCAACGGCTGAACGCCCGGACCCGGCTTCCGAAGCGGGTACGACGACGGCGGGCCCGCCGGGGACCACCACGGCGGCACGGACGGCAAGTCCGCGAACGCCTCCGCCGACGACGGCGAGGACGACTCGACGG
>NZ_JBFADP010000082.1:0-26388 GCF_040641415.1 Streptomyces sp. NPDC020875
CCCGAGGGCCGGTCGGCACGGCGTCGTGTCGATTCGCGGTGGGGCTCAGCGCAGGGCGCTGCGCTGCTGCCACTCCTCCCACGACTCGTTCCAGTTGCTGAAGCCGTTGCCCTGCGGCGGGACGCCCTTGGTGTCCTTGCCGGTGATGACGAACGGGTCGCCGATCCGGACCTGCTGGTAGAAGGCGGACGCCTCGCCGGTGCTCATGCCGATACAGCCGGAGGACTTGTTGGCGCGGCCGAAGTAGGCGGCGTTCCACGGCGCGGCGTGGGCGTACATCCCGGACCAGGTGAGCCGCATCGAGTAGTCGACCATCTTGTTGTACGCGTCGCCGAGGCCGACGGTCTCGGAGTTCATGTTGATGGTGCCCTCCTTCGACATCAGGACCGTGGTCCCGCCCCAGGAGCGCTTGACGCCGCCGGGGGTGCCGCCGGAGACGGGGATCGTACGGACCTGCTGTCCGTCCCGTTCCAGGGTGAGGCGCTGGTTGTCGAGGTCCACCTTGACGATCTGGGCGGAGCCGATGGTGAAGGAGAGGTCGTAGTCGCGGGTGAAGAAGCCGGAGGGGCCGGAGTCGACGCCGTTGAGCCGGGCGTCGAGGGCGACCTTCGTGCCGGGCTTCCAGTACTCCTTCGGCCGCCAGTCGACGCGGTCCTTGCCGTGCCAGTCCTTGACCCAGCCCCAGGAGCCCTGGGTGTTGTTGTCGGTGGTGATCTTGAGCGCCCGCTCGACCGCGGCCTTGTTCTTGACCGGGAAGTCGAAGGCGATGGAGACCGGGTGGCCGATGCCGATGGTCTTGCCGACCGGCGCCAGGGTCACCTTGTTGACCTTCTCCGCCTTCAGGGTGGAGAAGGTTCCCTTGCCGGTGCCGGTGGTGCCGCCCTCGGTCTTGGTGGCGGCGGTGACCTGGTAGTCGGTGCCGGGGGCGGCCATCCGCTCCGAGGTCCAGACCCGGCCGTCGGCGGAGAGCTTGCCCTCGAACTTCGTTCCCTTGCCGTCGGTGACGGCGACCGAGGTGATGCTGCCGCCGTCGGCGGTGACCTTGATCGGCTGACCGGCCTTCACTCCGCTGCCGCTGGGCGACACCGTCACGGTCGCCGGCTTGCCCCCGCCCTTGGCCGAGCCCGATGTGCCGTCGGCGGCCTCGCTGTCGGAGGAGCAGGCGGTGAGGGCGAACGGGGCCAGTACCGCGACGGCCACGGCGAGACGGGTGGCGGAGCGGTGCGAGGGACGCGCGGATATCGGGCGCAACGGGGCCTCCGGCGGGAGTGGGGATCCGGGTCTCGGGCAGCTGCCGGGGACGGACGGATCCGGTGTCGGTGAGTCGGTGTATCCACGTCGGCCGGTGGGTTGTTCTGTCGACATATCGAGATTCAATGGATCGCGACAACTGTGCGACTGTGCACCGTTTCGGGGGACATGCATGACTCTAATGCCGGAAAACAGCAGGTGATCGCCGTAACCCCGATGTAACGGTCACTGATGAGAAACGGTCATCGTCCTGTCACATTGCTCATGCGACACGGGTATCGGACGGCTGGACCGATCCGGCGTCATGGGGTAGAGGCGGCGCCGGGTACCCTCCACGTTCACCCCCGGACCGCTTCCACGGGCTTCCGCCGCGGAAGCCGGGCGCCGGGGGCGGGGCACGGAGAGACCGGGGGAATGGGAAAGACCGTTGGGCGGAACGACGCACCGGGCGCGGAGCCGCGCGGGGAAGCACATACGGGATCGGGTACGGGACCGATGACGGCGCCGAGTACGGGTCCGGGCGCCGAACCGGCCCCGGCGGAGCCGACCGGCGGTCTGGTGGGCCCGGCGGCCGGTTTCGTACCCGGCGCGCGAACGGCCCCCGACACCGGGGACGGTCAGGAGGCCGGGGCCGGAGGGGGCGAACAGGCCGGGGAGTCCGGCTCCGTGGCGCGCAGCGGTGCCCTGATGGCCGCCGGGTCGCTGGTCTCCCGGCTCACCGGCTTCGCCCGCTCGGCGGTGGTTGCCGCGGCCCTGGGCATCGGACTGATCGCCGACGGGTACGCGGTCGCCAACGCCGTGCCCACCATCGTCTACATGCTGCTGGTCGGCGGCGCCCTCAACGCGGTCTTCGTCCCCGAACTGGTCCGGGCCGCCAAGGAGCACGCGGACGGCGGTGCCGCGTACACCCAGCGGCTGCTCACGGCCTGCGCCATCGCTCTGCTGCTGATCACGGGGGCCGCGGTCGCCGCCGCGCCGCAGATCGTCTCCGCGTACACCGGCTACACCGGGGCGCAGGCGGAGATGACGGTCGCCTTCGCCCGCTACTGTCTGCCGCAGATCTTCTTCCTCGGCCTCTTCACGGTGCTCGGTCAGGTACTCAACGCGCGGGGCCGGTTCGGCGCGATGATGTGGACGCCGGTCCTCAACAATCTCGTCGTCATCTCCGTCTTCGGGCTCTATCTGGCGACCGGTGACGGCGGAACCCTCACCCCGGGCGAGACGGCGCTGCTGGGCTGGGGCACCACGGCGGGCATCGCCGTCCAGGCGCTGGCGCTGGTCCCGTCGCTGCGGCGGGCGGGCTTCTCCTGGCGGCCCCGCTTCGACTGGCGCGGCGGCGGGCTGACCCGGCCGCTGCGGGCTGCGGGCTGGCTGGTGCTGCTGGTCCTCTCCAACCAGGCCGCCTACTGGGTCGTCACCCGGCTGGCGACCACGGCGGGCCGGCGGGCGGCGGAGTCGGGTATCGACGGCGGCGCGGGGTTCAGCGCGTACACCAACGCCTATGTGCTCTGGGCCGTACCGCACGGGATCATCACCGTGTCGCTGGTGACGGCGCTGTTGCCGAGGATGAGCCGGGCCGCCGCCGACGGCGACCGGGCGGCGGTACGGCGCGATGTCTCGTACGCCCTGCGGACCACCGCTTCGTTCATCGTGCCCGCCGCCTGCGCCCTGTTCGCGCTGGCCCAGCCGATCATGACGGTGGTGTACGGCTACGGGCGGACCGACCCGGACGACGTGGCGCTGATGGCGGGCATCCTGATGGCCTTCGCCCCGGGGCTGATCGCCTTCTCGGGCCAGTACGTCCTCTCCCGCGCCTTCTACGCGCTCTCCGACACCCGGACGCCGTTTCTGCTCAATCTGGTGGTCGTGGCGGTGAACGCGGGGCTCGCGGTGGTGGCGTATCTGCTGCTTCCGGCGCGCTGGGCGGTGACCGGGATGGCGGGGGCGTACTCAGCCGGACTGGTCGTGGGCTGGGTGGTGACGGCGCTGGTGCTGCGCCGCAGGCTGGCGCCGTCGGCGGACGGTTCGGGGCCGGGGCGGTCCGGGCGGTGGTGGCGTTCGGCGTCGGCGGGGACGTTCGCCCGGCTGCTGGTGGCCGCCGCGCCCGCGGCGGGGCTGGGATTCGCGGCCGCCCGTACGGTCGGCGACTGGGCCGGGGCCGTACCCGCGGGCGCGGCCGGTGGCGCGGTCGTGGTGGGGGTCTTCGTGGCGCTGGCCCGCCCGTTGCGGCTCGCCGAGGTGGACGCCGCGGTCTCCGGTGCCGTACGGCAGCTGCGCGGGCTCTCCGTACGGCGCGGGGCCCGGTAGCGGTACGGGCGTACGGGCCAGGCGGAGGGGCACCGTACGAAACGGGCCGGGGGCGCGCCGCATGCGGTCCGGCGCGCCCCCGGCGGCCGGTTCAGAGGGCGTCGGTGTAGAGCAGCCGGTTCGGCGATGTCTTGGTCACCGTCAGGATGTCCTTGGTGGACTGCGCCGCCAGCCAGTTGGCGATCTGCTCCGGTTCGGCCGACGGGTGGGCGGCCTTGTAGAGGAGCGCGACCCCGGCGACGTGCGGGCTCGCCATCGACGTGCCGTCGAGGGCCGTACTGCCGCCGCCGAGCTTGGCCGAGATGATGGCCTTCCCGGGGGCGTAGAGCCAGAGACACGGTCCGAAGTTGCTGAAGTCCGTCTCCGCGTCCCGGTGGTCGGTGGCTCCGACGGTCACGACCCGGCTGGCGCTGGCCGGCGAGACGTCACAGGCGTCCCGGCTATCGTTCCCGGCCGCGATGACGGGCAGGACGCCCCGCAGGGAGAGGTTGGTGGCCGCGTTGTTGACGGACTGGTTGCGGTCGCCGCCGAGGGAGGCGTTGACGACGGCGGGCTGGCGGGCGTTCTGGGCGACCCAGTCGAAGCCCGCGATGATGCCCGACCAGGAGCCGCGGTTGTCGCAGCCCAGGACCCGTACGCTGACCAGCCGGGCCTGCCGGGCCACACCGTAGGTGGCACCGCCGACCGTACCGGCGACATGGGTGCCGTGGCCCGCGCAGTCGGCGCCGTTGCGCCCGTCGCCGATGGCGTCGTAGCCGCGGACGGCGCGCCCGCCGAACTCGGGATGGGCGAAGTCGATCCCGGAGTCGATGATGTACGCCGTGGCACCGACCCCGGTCCCGCTGACGTTGAACTGCTGGTTCAGCGGCAGATAGGGCTGGTCGATCCGGTCGAGGCCCCAGCTGAACGCCTGGACACGGATGTCCCGGGGGGTGATCGGCCCGCCGGTCGCGGTGCCGTCCTCCTCGACCGTCTCGACGCCGGGCAGCGCCCGTACCGCCTTGAGCTGGGCGGTGTTGAGCTTGGCCGCGAAGCCGTTCAGCGCCGCCGAGTAGGTGAAGAGGGGCTTGAGGCCGGGCACCGCCTCCTTGACGGCGGACTCCGGGCTCGTCCCCTTCTTCAGGGTGACGATGTACTGGCCGGGGATGGGCGAGGGCGCCTTCCGCAGCGGGGCGGGTTCGGCGCGCGTGGTACCGGACGGATCCGGCTTGGGGGCGGCGGACGCGCTGCCCGCCGCCGACAGGGTCGCCGCCGTGATCAGCGCGACGAACGACGCGGCACAGGCACGGAGCCTTGTTTGCGTTGACATGGGCAAACCCTGACAAAGCATGATCGGCAAAGCTATTACCGTATCTACCGATTCACTGCAATGCGCGGGGCCGCCGGGATGGGGTCGCCCGAACGGCGCTACGACTCCGGGGGCGACGGGATCGGTGGGCTCGGCGGGGCCGACGGCGCCGGTCAGGGGGCGTGCGCCGCCCCTATGCCTCCGGGCCCCCGGTCCCCGGGGCATCGCGTGCCGGGCCCTCGTGCGCCGGAGGCGCCCCGCCCTCCGCGGCGAGTGCGGCGGCGGTACGGGTGATGTTGCGGGCCATGCCGCCGAACACCACCGCGTGGAATGGGGCGACGCTCCACCAGTAGGCGTGCCCGAGCAGACCGCGCGGATGGAACAGGGCCCGCTGCCGGTAGCGGGTCCGCCCCTCCCCCAGCGGTTCGCACCGCATCTCCAGCCAGGCCGGTCCCGGCAGCCGCATCTCGGCCCGCAGCCGTAGCAGCCGGCCGGGTTCGATGGCCTCCACCCGCCAGAAGTCGAGGGAGTCGCCGATCCGCAGCCGGGTGGCGTCCCGGCGGCCCCGGCGGAGCCCCACCCCGCCCGCCAGCCGGTCGAGATGGCCGCGGATCGCCCAGGCGAGCGGGAAGGAGTACCAGCCGTTCTCGCCGCCGATGCCCTCGACGACCCGCCAGAGCGCGTCGGACGGTACGTCGACCACCCGCTCGCGTTCGTCGGTATAGAGGCTGCCGCCCGCCCAGTCGGGGTCGGTGGGCAGCGGGTCGCTGGGCGCGCCCGGGACGGAGGCGGAGGACCAGCGGGTGGTGACCTGGGCCTCGCGCACCCGGCGCAGCGCCAGGGCGACGGCGGTGTCGAAGTCGAGGGGGTGGCCGGGCGGATCGGGTACGTAGCGGGTGATGTCGTGCTCCCGGCAGACCACCTCGTGCCGCAGGGATTCGGTGAGCGGCCGGGCGATCGAGCCGGGGACGGGGGTGACCAGTCCGACCCAGAGGCTGGAGAGCCGGGGGGTGAGCACGGGGACGGGCAGGATCACCCGGTGCGGGAGCCCGGCGACGGCCGCGTACTTCAGCATCATCTGCCGGTACGTCAGCACATCGGGGCCGCCGATGTCGAAGGCCCGGCTCGCCTCGGCGGGCATGGTCGCGCTGCCGACGAGCAGCCGCAGTACGTCCCGTACGGCGATGGGCTGGATGCGGGTGTTGACCCAGCGGGGCGTGACCATCAGGGGCAGCCGCTCGGTGAGATAGCGCAGCATCTCGAAGGACGCGGAGCCGGAGCCGATGATGACGGCGGCCCGCAGTACGGTCGTCGGGACTCCGGACTCCAGCAGGACGCGGCCGACCTCGGCACGGGACCGCAGATGGGGCGAGAGTTCACGGTCCGGGACTCCGGCGGGGGTGAGACCGCCGAGGTAGACGATCCGGCGGACCCCGGCGGCCCGGGCCTGTTCGCCGAAGATCCGGGCGGCGCGGCGGTCGGTCTCCTCAAAGCCCTTGCCGGTGCCCAGGGCGTGGACCAGGTAGTACGCCACATCCACACCGCGCATCGCGGCGGCCGTGGAGACGGGGTCGGTGACATCGCCGCGGACGATCTCGGTCCCGTCGGCCCAGGGGTGGTCGCGGAGGGCGTCGGGCGACCGCGCCAGACAGCGCACACGGTGTCCGGCGGCGAGCAGTTCGGGGACGAGCCTGCCGCCGATATAGCCCGTGGCCCCGGTGACCAGGCAGTTCAGTCCTTCGGTCGGGGTCGGGTCCGGGCTCATGGTGCCTCCGTCGGGTCCGGTTCGTACGACTGATCCCTACCACGGTCGGTGCTGGTCACACCGGTCCGGTCGGGGCACACCGGGCGGGTGGGCGAGGCGGGGTCGGGTCCGCGGCGGTTCCGGGCGGTTTCCGGCGGGGAGGTGGAGGCGGTCGCGAGAGGTGATCCGGGTGGGGAACGAGCGGCCGGGGGTGGCGTGGGGTGCGGGAAATGGCCGAGGATACCTCCGGCCCCGGGGACCCGGGCCACGGCCGTGGGACGGGCCGAAGAGGGGAAGCGGAGGTCGTCGGGGTGGCGGTGGACGGCGAGTCGGTGGGAGACGGTGGCCGGGCGGGCGCGGGAACGGGTCCGACCGGGGCGGCGGGGGCGAGTCCAGGGGCGGGGAACGCGGGGGCGCGGCTGCGGGCCACCGGGGTCGGCGCCGTCGCGGTGCTGTTGTGGGCGTCACTGGCCCTCTTCACCACACTCACCGGGGACATCCCGCCGTTCCAGCTCACCGCGATGGCCTTCGCCGTCGGCGGACTGATCGGCCTGCCGCTCGTACTCCGCGGCGGACTCCGCGGACGCGGGCTGCCGCGCGGAGCCTGGGTCCTCGGCATCGGCGGACTCTTCGGTTATCACTTCTTCTACTTCCTGGCGCTGGACAACGCGCCCGCCGCCGAAGCAGGGCTGATCGCCTATCTGTGGCCGCTGCTGATCGTCGTCCTGTCGGCGCTGCTTCCCGGGGAGCGGCTGCGCTGGTGGCATGCGACCGGTGCGGTACTGGGGCTCGGTGGAACGTTCCTGCTAGTGACCGGGGGCGGTGGCTTGGAGTTCCGGGGTGAATATCTGCCGGGTTACGCGGCGGCGGCCGTCTGCGCGTTCGCCTGGTCCGGCTATTCGGTCGCCAACCGCCGCTATCCGCAGGTGCCGACCGCCATGGTGGCCTGTTTCTGTCTGGCGACGGCCGTCCTCGCGACGGGCGCCCATCTGGTCTTCGAGGAGACGGTGTGGCCCCGGGACGCGGTGGAGTGGGTGGCCGTCGTGGCACTGGGGCTCGGCCCGGTGGGCGGGGCGTTCTACGTCTGGGACCGGGGCACCAAGCACGGCGACATCCGGCTGCTGGGCACCCTGTCCTACTTCGCGCCCCTGCTGTCGACGGGGCTTCTGGTGGCGACGGGCCGGGCGGACGCGGGCTGGCCGGTGGCCGCGGCGTGTGTGCTGATCACCGCCGGGGCGATGGTGGCATCCGCCGACGCGCTGCGGGCCGCACTCGCCCGGCCCGCGCGGGACGAACGGCCGGGCGCGGAAGGCCACCGGCCGGGCGTCGGGGCGGACAGAGCAGCCGCGCCAAGTGGAGGCGGGGCCGTGGACGGGAGTCCGTAGGCCGCCATTCGCGGGTACGTCACCCCGCGTGACGCGCGGAAGGGGCCCGGCCGGGCGACCGGCCGGGCCCCTCGCCTCACCCTCCCCGGTCATCGTCCGGGCGACGGGTGACGGAGGTATGTGAGACAGGTGCCGTCAGAGGGTCGACTTGAACAGCAGCCGGTTGGGGGTGCCGCTGATGTTGCCCCGGATGGCGTTGGCGGTGCTGTTGTTGATGATCCAGTTGTTGACGGTGGTGCTACTGGCCTCGCCGTAGGCGCCCTTGTAGAGGGCCGCGACACCGGCGACGTGCGGGGCGGCCATCGACGTACCGTTCATGCTGGTGGTGCCGCCGCCCATCCGGGTGGAGACCACACCGACACCGGGGCCGTAGAGGTCGGTGCAGTTGCCGTAGTTGCTGAAGCCCGCCTTGTTGTCGCCCGAGTCGGAGGCGGCGACGGACAGGGCGCCCGGCGCGCTGGCCGGGGAGTAGTTGCAGGCGTTCTGGTTGTTGTTGCCCGCGGCGACGGTGGTGTGGACACCCGAGTTCGCGAGGTTCGTGGCGGCGTTGTTCAGGGCGGCCGAGTAGCCGCCGCCGAGGGACGCGTTGGCGACGGCGGGCTTGACGGCGTTCTGCCGGACCCAGTCGAAGCCCGCGATGATCGCGGAGAAGGAGCCCGAGCCCTGACAGTTGAGGACCTTCACACCACGGAGCTGGACGCCCTTGGCGACACCGTAGGTACCGCCGCCAACGGTGCCCGCGACATGGGTGCCGTGGCCGTTGCAGTCCTGGCCGTTGCCGCCGAAAGCGTCGAAGACGTTACGGGCCCGGTTCCCGAAGTCGGGGTGGGCGGTGTAGATACCGGAGTCGATGATGTAGGCGGTGACCCCGGCGCCGGTGCCGTTGTAGGTGTAGGTGGTGTTGCGCCCGGAGCGCTGGTCTATTCGGTCCAGGCCCCAGGGCGCGTTGTTCTGCGTCGCGGCGGAGACGACCTTCTGGTCCTCCTCGATGGAGGCGATCCGGGAGTCCGCGCGCAGGGTGTTGAGCTGAGTCGTCGTCAGGGTCGCGGAGAAGCCGTTGATGACCTTGTCGTAGACGTAGTCGGTTCTGATCGACTTCGCGTCGGCGACGGCGGCGGCGTCCGCCCCGGCCTTGACCGTCACGATGTACTGGCCCTTGATCTCCGTGTCGGTGGGTGCCTGGGCGACGGAGACCAGGGGCGCGGGGGCGGGAGCGGCGGTACCGGTGCCCGGCAGGAGCGCGATGGGGAGAGCGATGCCGAGTGCTCCGGCGGCGAGGGCACCGATGTGGGGAGAGCGCATGGAGGGCTGACACCTTTCGTCGTCCGGCCGCGCGGATCCCGGCGGCCGGTGTGGGGGAACGCGCGGGCCGCCGTGGTACGGGGACATGGGGGTGTCCGGATACGACGCGGGCGGGGCGCGGAAGGTGGGGACAGCTCGCCGCGCGGGGCGGCGGAGGGTCGTGCGCGTGAAACACAGCGGATGGCGGGCCGGACGACGAGGACCGTCCGGGGTCCGGGCGCCCCCTGCCTCGTGAGGGGGCCTCAGCCGCACATCGGCACGATGGACCCCAGCGGGATCGCCGCATTCTGGGACTCCGTGTCCGCTGTGCGAGCGACAACTTACCGGCTCGGCCGTGACTACACCATGGTTGAAATGAGCATGACCGATCTGCCACACTGCACACGCGGGCGCCTCCCGCTGAGGGGTTCTCCGCGCGCGCCCGGGGCGGCTTCCGCTCCCGCGATGTGGCGCCCGCGCCGCCCGGGTCGACCGGCTCCAAGGCCCTCCCCGTCGGAAGCGACGCCCGGCATACGCCCGGCCCGAGTTGCCTAACGGCGCGTCGCGATGACCGGAGTCAGCGGACACAAAATCTCCGAAGCCCGGTGCGCGCATGGGGCTTTGAGCCCCGAACCAACGCGATGAAAAGGGCCTTGATCGCCAACAAACCGCTGGCGAGAAAGTGTCGACCCTGCACATGCGGGGATCCCCGGTCAGGCGCGGGGCTCGTCGCCGCGCAGTACCGTCACGAACCCCCTCACCTCACGGCTCGGGACGGGCGTGGCCCCGGGGGCCGGTGGGGCGGGGGTGTCGTATCGGAGGCGTATCGGCCGAGATCATTGGTGTAGACCTCTTGTTCCGGTGCCGGGGCCGTCGCTACGTTTCTCCTCGCCGCCCCGGCTCTCGGGGCAGCCGTACCGCAGCTCCCGTCCGTCTCGTCGCACCTTTCTCCTTATTAAGGGAGTCATCCGTGTTAAGACGCACCGGAATCGTTCTCGGCACCGCCGTCGCGGCGGTGGCGCTCTCCCTCGGCACCGTCCCGGCCGCATCGGCGGCCGGACCGGGCGCCCAGGCGGCCGACACCACCGCCGGGGTCCCCTGGCCGTGGCGGATCCACGGTACGTACACCACCCTCGAAGCGTGCCAGGCCGCGGGCACGGCCCGGGAACCCTTGTTCGGCAAGGTCTGGTGGTGCAGCCTGAACGGCTACGGCTACTACGACCTCTGGGGCCACGCCTGAGAAACGCGTCCGGCGACCGGTCGCGCGGTGACTCCCCCGCCCCCCCCGTCCCGGGGGAGCCGCCGCGTCCGGGCGCCCGGACCGGGCGGCATCGACCGCCACCCCGATGCCGCCCGGTTCCGGGCGACGGCGGCGGTAGCCCGCCACCCCCGGTGGACAGAAGTTGTATATTCCGGAAATGTTCGTGGATTCCATCGCCCAGTCGATCGTCGACGACGTCGTCACCCGGCTCGGGGTCCGGGTGAACATCATGGACGAGCACGGGGTGATCATTGCCAGCAGCGACCGGTCCCGGGTGGGGACCGTACACGAGGGTGCCGTACGGGTGCTGCGCACCGGGGCGCCCCTGTCGCTGACCCGGGACGCGGCGCGGACCCTCGGCGGAACGCAGGCCGGGGTCAATCTTCCGCTCCTGGTGGACGGCCGGATCACGGGTGTGGTCGGGGTTCGCGGCGAGCCGGACGAGGTCGGCGAGATCGCCCGGGCCGTGGCCCGGCTCGCCGAGCTGATGATGATGCGGGAGACCTTCGCGGGCGAGGTCGGCTGGCGGCACCAGGTACGGCGGCAGACGGTCGGCGATCTGCTGGCCGGACGGCTGACGGAGGCCGGCTGGCGGCAGGGGCAGCAGCTCGGCGGCTGCCGGGTCGAGGCCCCGTTCGCCCTCTTCGCGGTGCGCGGCGGAGGGCTCGACCCGGGCCCGGGCGGTGAGCCGCGTGAGCCGTACCGGCTGCTGGAGACCGACGAACACACGACGCTGATCGTTCCCGACGGAACGGGAACCGTGTGGATCGTCAGCGGCGGCGATCCGGCCGCGCTGCGCCACCGGCTCTCCCGGCTCTGCGCGCGGGACCCGGCGGCCGGGGTGCTGGACGCGGGCCGGTCCGAGGACTTCCCCACCCTCCTGGAACGGGCCGAACGCGCCCGGCTCGCCCTGCGCCGACCGCTGACCGGCGAGGTCCGGCTGGCCGATCTCGAACTCGTGGTCCTGCTCGGCAGGCTGGACGAGGACGTACGGTCCGCCGCGGCCGACCGGATCCTCGGGCCGCTCTCCGCCGAGCTGCGCCGCACCCTGCGGGTGTACTTCGAACTCAACCGGGGCGTCGCCGAGTCGGCCGACCGGCTGCGGGTGCACCGCAACACCCTCACGTACCGGCTGGGCCGGATCACCGAGCTGACCGGCCGCGATCCCCGGATCTTCCGGGACGCCGTCGCCCTCCAGGCGGCGCTGTATCTCGACGACCCCGCGTAGGGGACCCCACACCGACGCCGTACGTGCCCGCCGCCGTTGTGCGCGGCGCACAAATCCATCGGCCGTACCGTCGGGATATTCCGTCTACCGGGCCAGTACTCCGACGTACCCGCAGTGCCTAGAGTGCCGTCACGGCTCATCGAGAAGCCGAAATCCACCTCTTCTTCCTGATTTCCCGTTTCCCGAGGAAGGCTTCTTTTGTGCGTGTGGTGCTCGCTCCCGACTCCTTCAAAGGCAGTCTGACCGCCGACGCGGTGTGCGCGGCGATGGAGACCGGGGTACGGCGTGCCGTACCCGGCGCCGAAATCGTCCGGATACCCATGGCCGACGGCGGCGAGGGCACCCTGGACTGCGTCGGCGCCGTCACCGGCGGCCGGGAGATCCGGCTCGACGTCGAGGGCCCGCTCGGCGCGCCCGTCACGGCCCGCTATCTCCTCGACCCCGGCCGGGCCTCCGCCGTGGTCGAACTCGCCGCCGCCTCCGGTCTCCCCCTGGTCGACCCCGCGCGCCGCGATCCGCTGCGCGCCGACACCACCGGCACCGGGCGGCTGGTCGCCGACGCGATCCGGCGCGGCGCCCGTTCGGTGCTGGTCTGCGTCGGCGGCAGCGCCAGTACCGACGGCGGTACGGGGCTGCTGCGCGCCATCGGCTTCCGCTTCCTTTCCGCCTCGGGCGCCGAACTGCCTCCCGGTGGGGGCGCCCTCGCCGATCTCGACCGGATCGACACCGGAGACGTACCGGAGGAGGTCCGCCGAACCCGGTTCCGGATCGCCTGCGATGTGACCAATCCGCTGATCGGGCCGCGTGGCGCGGCGGCCGTCTTCGGCCCGCAGAAGGGCGCGGGGCCCGAAGAGGTCGAGATCCTTGAACGCGGGCTGGCCCGGCTGGCGGACGTGCTCGCCGAACGGACGGGCGTCGCGGTCCACGACGTACCGGGCGCGGGGGCCGCCGGAGGCACCTGCGGCGGTCTGCTCGCACTCCTCGGCGCCGAGGCCCTGCCCGGCTGTGAACTCGTGGCCGACGCCGTCGGGCTGCCCGCCGCGCTCGACGGGGCGGATCTGGTCCTCACCGGCGAGGGCAGGCTGGACGACCAGAGCGCCGGGGGCAAGGTCGTCTCCCTGGTCGCCCGGCTGGCCGCCGACCGCGGCATCCCGGCCGTGGCCCTGGCGGGCCAGATCGTGCCGCCGCTGACCGAACTGCACGGGCTCGGTCTCACGGCGGCGTTCAGTATCGCCGACGGGCCCCGCGCGCTGGCCGACATGAGCGAGTCGGCGCCCCGGCTGCTGGCCGCCGCGGCCGAGCAGACACTACGGCTGCGCGTGGCCTGACCGGCGGCCGTACGTCCGCCGCCGACCGCACCCGGTCCCCGGCCGGTTCGACCGCCCCCGCCTTCCGCCTCGCCCGTCCGCGTCGCGGACCCCGGACCGGCGCCGGAGTCGTGGAACCGCCGTCCCCTGTCCGTACCGTCCCCAGGTAGGAGTCCCATGAGCACCACCGGACCCGCCCTGCTCGCCGCCCTGGCGGCCAGCATCGGGCTGATCATCGTTCTGTGCGGACGGTTCCGTCTGCATCCCTTCCTCGCCATCGTCCTGGCGACCTACGCCTTCGGCCTGATGGCGATGGGTATCGGCGCGGCCTCCGGGGCCGACCGGAAGTTCGTGGACGACCTCGCCGGAACCATCGCGGAGGGCTTCGGCTCGATCCTGGCCAGCATCGGTCTGGTCATTCTCTTCGGCACCATCATCGGCAAGGTGCTGGAGCGGACGGGGGCGGCCGTCACCCTCGCCGAGGGCGTCCTCAAGGTCGTCGGCAAACGCCATCCGGCGCTCGCCATGTCCCTGATGGGCTGGGTGGTCTCGGTCCCGGTCTTCTGCGACTCGGGCTATGTGGTGCTCTCCCCGCTCCAGCGGTCCATCGCCCGCAAGACCGGCAAGAACCCCGTCGTCCTCGGTACGGCCCTGGCCACCGGGCTCTACGCCTCCCACACCTTCGTACCGCCGACCCCCGGGCCGATCGCCGCCGCGGGCAATGTCGGCATCGGCTCGGACGGTCTGATCTGGGTCATCCTCTTCAGCATTCCCGTCTCGCTGGCCGCCGCGGGCGCCGGACTGGTCTGGGCGCTGCGCAAGACCGGCGATCTGGAGAGCAAGCTGCCGGACGCCCGGCAGACCTTCGAGGAGTACAAGGAGCAGTTCGAGCGGCTGCCCACGATGAGCCGGGCGCTGGCGCCGATCGTGGTGCCCATCGCGCTGATGGCGATCGGTTCGGTCGCCGCGTTCCCGTCCGGTGACGGCACCCTGGTCGACGGCGCCTTCGGTGCCTTCCTCACCGATCTGGGCAAGCCGGTGAACGCGCTGCTGATCGGCGTACTGCTGGCGCTGGCCCTGCTGCCGCCCCGGCGTGACGCCAAGGTCCTGACCACCTGGGTCGCCGAGGGGCTCGTGGACGCGGCGCCCATTCTGGTCATCACCGGTGCGGGCGGTGCCTTCGGCGCGGTCATCAAGGGGACGCCGATCGCCGACTACATCGCGTCCCTGATCGGCGACGGCTCCTCGGTCAGCGGGATCACGGCGCTGCTGGTCCTCTTCGGGCTCGCCGCGCTGCTGAAGACCGCGCAGGGCAGCAGTACCGCCGCCCTGATCATCACCTCCACCCTGGCCCAGCCGCTGCTGCCCGCCCTCGGACTCGACGGCATGATGGGCTCGGTTCCGATCGGGCAGGTGATGGCGGTACTCGCGATCGGCGCGGGCGCGATGGTCGTGAGCCATGTCAACGACTCCTACTTCTGGGTCGTCTCCCAGTTCTCCGGCATGGACGTCAAGACCGCCTACCGCGCCCAGACGGCGGCCACCCTGGTCCAGGGCCTCACCGCCCTGGCGTTCGTCCTGGTCCTCGGCGCCTTCCTGCTCTGACGACGGGCCGCAGGCCGGATCTCGGCGCGGCTCAGCCGCCGAGGAGGCGGGCGAGCCCCTCCCGCAGGTCCCGGGCCGTCGGCGGGCTGATCCTGGCCGCGAGATAGCCGTCCGGGCGGATCAGGAACGCGGTCGGCTTGCTCGCGCCGTACTGCCGGGCGAACTCGCCCCGGGCGTCCCGGAGTACCGGCAGCCGGGTCACGGGGGCCGGATCGTCCTCGGCGAGGATCAGACAGCGGTGGAGCGGGGCGCCGAACGCCCCCTCCGCCGCTTCGCCCGTCCCGGTGAGCGCGTCGACGTCGGTGCCCTCGGGGATTCCGTACAGGACGAGCACCTGGTCGCGTTCGCGGAGGACGTCGTAGAGCCGGAGCGGATATCCGGCGATGTCGCGGACCAGTCCGGCGCAGTCGGGGGCCCGGTCGCCCGGCTGGGGGCCGTCGCCCGCCGGGTCGGGCGGGCCCGCGAGGGGGCCGTCCCGGTAGGAGATCAGCAGCTGGGCCTCGCGCAGCAGGACGGTCCCGGGATCGCCGGGGTCGGCGGTGACGCCCCCGGCGGCGTGCCGCACGGTCCGTCCGACGACCTCCTCGCCGACCGGCCGCCGTTCGGCGTCGTAGCTGGCGACCAGCCCCGGCGGGGCGGCGCCGTCGAGCGCGACGGCGAGTTTCCAGGCCAGGTTGACGGCGTCCTGGATGCCGGTGTTCATGCCCTGCGCGCCGGTCGGCGGATGGATGTGGGCGGCGTCGCCCGCGACGAGGACGCGGCCCGCGCCGTACCGGTCGACGATCCGGTGGCTGATCCGGAAGACGGAGGACCAGCGGGCGGCGGAGGCCGTGACGGGCCTCGGGGAGAGCCGGTCCAGCACCCGCTGGATGTCGTCGAGGCCGGGGAGCCCGCCGCCGCCGAGGCCGTGCGCCACCCCGTCGGCGCCCTCGGGCCGCCGCTCCCGGGCGAGTTCGGGCGGGGCCGCCATCGACACCCGGTAGCGTCCGGGGCCGGGCAGCGGAACGCACACCAGCACATCGGGAGCGTCGCCGGTGCCGTCCGTGCCCCGGCGGGTGGCGCGCACCGCGTAGCCGGGCGGCAGATCCCAGTCGAGCACCACATCGGCCAGCATGTACGTGGCCGGGAACGCGCCGCCCTCGAAGGAGAGTCCGAGCGTCTTGCGGACGGTGCTGTGCGCGCCGTCGCATCCCACCAGATAGCGGGAGCGCACCTCCTCCTCCCCCGCCGGTCCGGTGAGCCTGCTGGTGACGCCCCGGGCGTCCTGGGTGAAGGAGCCGAGTTCCGTGCCGCGTTCGACCCGGGTGCCGAGGCGGGCGAGCCGGGTTTCGAGGACGCGTTCGGTCTCGTACTGCGGCAACGCGGCGAAGCCGTACGGCACTTCGGGCGGCAGGACCAGTTCGGTCCGGTCCCGTTCGGTGCCGTCGACATAGGTGAGCTGGCCGCGGAGGGGGACGGCCGCGTCCAGGATCTCCCGTACGAGTCCCGCCCGGTCCCAGATCTCCAGGGTGCGGGGCTGGATCCCGATGGCCTTGGCGTAGGGCTGGGGTTCGGTGAGCCGGTCGGCGATCCGGCAGGAGACTCCGCGCCGCCGCAGCTCTCCGGCGGCGGTGAGTCCGACCGGACCGGCGCCCACGACGAGGACGTCCGGCTGATCGGCGCGTTCCACGGGCGCCTCCCGGTGGCCGGTGAACCGTAACCCCGGTGTCTTTCCCCCTCTCCCTTCCATGGTCGGCCCGTGGACCGGTTCCGGCCACCTAAGCGGCGGACCGGGAGCCGTCCGGCCCCGGCGTCCGCGCGAGGGCCCTGTGGCAGACTCGCGCCATGCGGCCGGATCTCGAACTCCTGCGGAATCTGATCGACACGACCCCGGAGATCGTGCCCCGGCCGGGTGCCGGGAAGTCGGCGGCGGAGGTACGGGCGGCGGAGTCCGTCGTCGGGCCGCTCTCCCCGTCGTACCGCTGGTGGCTGACGGAGTACGGCGAGGGGACCGTGGCCCGGCAGGAGATCGCCACCGTGGGCGCGCTCCGCCATATCGGCGGGCTGGACATCGCCGACGGCCCGCCGGAGGGTGACCGGCTGCCGTTCCACCAGGACGGGGACTGCGGCGACCGCTACTCCTTCGCCCTCGACACGGCCGGGGCCGACGGTGAGCACCCGGTGGTCCGGCACGATCCGTTCCTGGGCGAGGAGGAGCCGTTCGCCGACTCCTTCGCCGGTTTTCTGACCGTACGGACGGCTTCGCTGCGGGGGCTCCGGGAGGGGCCGAATCCGGCCGTGGCCCGGCTGTGGCGGGCCACCCCGGGCGTCCGGCTGCGCGGCGGCGGCACGGTGTACGGACCGCAGACGCTGCGGGTACGGAACGAGGCCCGGGGAATCGCGGACCGCGCGCCGCACTGGGTGCTGATCGGCGAGGACGGCACGGGCGGCGGGCTGTTCATGCGCCGCCACGGCCGGGACCGGACCTCCGTCCACCGGCTGGCCGCCCTCGAAGCCGCCGGGGACGTCGCCGGCCGCAGGTCCGGGGCGCTCGAAGCCGCCGCCGGGGACGTCGCCGCGGTCGGCGAGCGCCTCACGGACGATCTGCTCGGCTGGATCGCCGGAGTCCGGGCCCCGGCGGGCGCCGAGGAATCCCCGGCGCCCGCACGGACCGGCGGGTCGGGCCCGGTCGGCTGACGGCGGGCGCCGAGGAGTCTCCGGCGCGCGCCAGGACCGGCCGGACGGACCCGAGCGGCTGAGCGTACGGCCGGGCGAAGGCGGTACGGGCCCCCGGCGGCGGGCGCCCGCACCTCCCCCGCCGCGCGGGCCGGGTGTCAGCCCGCGAACCGGGCCATCCACTCCTCCACGTCCACCGCCGACCTCGGCAGTCCGCCCGACAGGTTCTCGTGCCCGTCCTCGGTGACCAGCAGATCGTCCTCGATCCGGACGCCGATGCCGCGCCACTCCTCGGGCACGGTGAGATCGTCCGGCTGGAAGTAGAGGCCGGGTTCGACGGTGAGGACCATCCCGGGCACCAGCACCCCGTCGACATACTCCTCGTTCCTGGCCTGCGCGCAGTCGTGGACGTCGAGGCCGAGCATGTGGCCGGTGCCCGCCATGGTGAAGCGGCGCTGGAGGCCGAGTTCGTACGCCCGGTCGGCGGGGCCCTCGATGAAGCCCCACTCGACCAGCCGGGCGGCGAGATGCCGCTGGGACGCCTCGTGGAAGTCGCGGTAGGCGGCGCCCGGCTTGACGGCGGCCATCCCCGCCTCCTGCGCCTCGTAGACCGCGTCGTACACCTTCCGCTGGACCGGGGTGAAGGTGCCGCCGATGGGGAACGTCCTGGTCACATCGGCGGTGTAGAGGGTGTGGGTCTCCACTCCGGCGTCGAGGAGCAGCAGTTCGCCGGGGCGGACCGGGCCGTCGTTGTCGGTCCAGTGCATGATCGTGGCGTGGTCGCCCGCTGCGCAGATGGAGCCGTAGCCGACGGAGTTGCCTTCGAGCCGGGCGCGGCGGAAGAAGGTGCCCTCGATCCACCGCTCGGACGAGGCGATCGCCCGGGAGAGTTCGGCGATCGCGTCGGTGAAGCCCCGGACGGTGGAGTCCACGGCCTTCCGGAGTTCGCCGATCTCCCAGTCGTCCTTGACGGCGCGGAGGTCGCTCAGGGCCTCCTCCAGCTCGGCGTCGCGCTCCTCGTCGGTACTGAGGACGGCCTCCAGGGCGGGGGCGATACCGCGGACGATCCGGGTCGGCGCGCCGGATCCGGCGGCCAGGTCGTCGACGGCGGTACGGACGTCGCGGCAGGGCAGTCCGAGTACGGTCGCGGCCTCGGCGAGCGACCGGCGTCGGCCCATCCACAGCTCGGCCGTGGGCCCGGTCCAGAACTCGTCGTCGTCCCGGCTGTCCCGGGGCAGCTGGTAGCAGTAGGCGTCATGGCCGCCGTCGGCCCGGGGTTCGAGGACGAGGGCGCCGTCCCTGGCCCGGTCGCCGGTCATATGAACGTATCCGGTGTACGGGCGGAAGGGGTAGGTGTCGTCGTTGGAGCGGACCTTGAGGCCGCCCGAGGGGATCACCAGGCGCTCGCCCGGGAAGCGGGCGGAGAGCGCGGCCCGGCGGCGGGCGGCGTAGGGCGCCTGCTCGTCGGGGGTCAGATCGTGCCGTTCGGTGTCCGCCCAGCCCGTCCGCATCAGGGCGGACAGCTCCGGGGAGATCCCGGAGTAGAGACCGTTCTTCCGGCCTTTCGCCACGTCGTACTCCCTGTTCTGGTGGGTTTCCCGGTGAATGCGCCGCCGGAGCCCCGCCGGGTGCCGGTACGGCTCCGTTCCGGCCCGGTGGCTCGTGGCCCCGGGCGCGGCACACGGACCGTATCCCGGGCCGTCCCGGCCGGGGGCAGGACAGTGCCAGTGGCACTGATCAGCCACATCGGGGCGGGGACGGCCGACAATGGGTCGTATGACGAACGCGAGACTCGGTGAGGCGCTGCGGCTGCTGGGGCTGGACGCGGCGGCGGCCCGGATCTATCTGGCGCTCCTCGATCTGGCCCCGGCACCACCCGGCGCGGTCGCGGCCGCTGCCGGCGTCGACGAGGTGGATTTCGCGGCGGCGTACCAGGTCCTGGTCGACACGGGGCTGGCCAGCGCGCCCCGGGCGGACGGCGACATGATCGCGCCCGTACCGCCGGCCGCCGGTCTGGAGCTGCTGGCCCGGCACCGGGCGGCCGAGGTGGAGGAGTCGCGGATCGCTGTCTCGGGGGCGTTCGACTCGTTCCGGCGGCAGCGGCTGGCCGCGTACAACGACGATCTGGTGGAGGTCGTCACCGGTGATGCCGTGGGGCCCCGGATCAGGCGGGCCTGGGCGAGCGCCCGGGAGCAGATCCGGCAGTTCGAGTCGCCGCCGTACGTCCCTCTCACCGACCCCACCCGGGACGCGCTGGCCACCCTCGCCCGCGGGGTGAGACAGCGGGTCGTGTACTCCCGGGAGTCGCTGGAGTACCCGGGCCGCCTCCAGGAGGTGATCGAGCCGTGCGTCCGGGCGGGCGAGCAGGCCAGGGTGCTGCCGTCGGTCCCGGTCAAGCTGGTGATCATCGACGACGCGTACGCCCTGGTCTCGTTGTCGATCGAGGAGGCCGACGTCCACAACACCATGTTGGTGGTGCAGCCCTGCGGGCTCTTCTCCGCGCTGGTCGCCCTGTTCGAGCAGTCCTGGCGGAACGCCGTACCGTTCCAGGGCCGGACGACCCGCCCCGGCGGACTGCCGCCCGCCGACCGGCGGCTGCTCTGGCTGCTCGCGGGCGGCGCGGCGGACGAGGTGATCGCCCGGGAGCTGGGGATCAGCCGCCGTACGCTCTACCGGCGGCTCCAGACCCTGATGGCCAGGCTGGGCGCGGCGAACCGGTTCCAGATGGCGTTGCAGGCGCAGCGCCACGGCTGGCTCTGACGACGGCCGTACGGGTACGGGTACGGCCGGTCCCGGCGGTCGGCGGCGCCCGGTTCACTCCGTGCCGAAGACGAGCTGGGTCCAGCTCACCTCGTCCCGGCCCAGCCGGTCCGCCCCGCCGCCCCGGTACAGCGGGCGCAGTCCGTGTCCGGCCGCCAGGTCGACGGTCTCGTCGGCCGGGATGTCGAACATCCGCCGGTCGAGCGGTCGAGTCGCGTCCATGGCGGCACCCTACGGGCGGGGGCGTGGCCGGGCCCTCCCCCGCGGTGATATCGCGGACCACCCGCACCCGAGCGAGAACCGACGCCGAAAACCATTGGTGCCCGGCGTGCTCCGCTGCTGGACTGGCGTCCCGCCGTGAGTCCGCAGCGTGACGGAGGTAGTGGTTGTGACAGGCTATGACGTGCTGGCCGAGGTGTACGAATGGCTTATCTCGGATGCGAAGTTGCCTCCGGCCGAGTTCGTCGCGTCGTACGACCACATTCTCGATCTTCTGCCGCCGAACGCTCACGTCCTCGACTCTTCGTGCGGAACCGGGCAGTTGGCGGTCGGCCTCGCCGGTCGCGGTATGCGGGTTGTCGCGACCGACGCCAGCGAGAAGATGGTCCGCCGGACCGCGGAGTTGTCCGAGGAGTTCGGGGCATCCGTCCGGACCGTACGGGCGAGCTGGGAGGAATTGCCCGACCATTTCCAGGACAACACGTTCGACATGGTGTTCTGCGTCGGCAACTCGCTTCACCATGCCGCGGGCGCGACGGGCAGGGGAGCCGCACTGGAGTCGATGTCACGGCTGCTGCGCCCCGGCGGGCGGTTGGTGCTCACATCCCGCACCTGGGAACTCGTGAGGGCCAGAGGTTCCCGGCTGGAGATCGGTGACCGGCTCGTCCGCCGGAACGGGCGCGATGCCGTCGTGGTCTACCGCTGGGAGATCGCGCCGCATTGGGAGGAGGAGCACCATATCGAGATCGCGATCGCGCAGGTCGATGCGACCGGATCGGTTCTCGTCCGCTCGGAACTGCTGTCCTGCTGGCCCTACCGGTACGAGGAACTCGAAGTCGAACTGCGCCGGGCCGGGCTCCGAACGGAACTGAGCACGTTCGATCTCGAAGCCGAGAACTACATGGTGGTCGCGAGCAAGGCATAGACATTCGCGAACAGCCTTCCGGGCCACCACCTGGTGCCGTCGGCATACACGAACAACTACCGCCACCGACTGCCGACAGAGCCACGACATCGACGACGGGTGCGCCGGGCCGGCGCCGGTTCAGCGGGCGCGCAGGGCCTCCACCGCGAGCCGGGCGGCCGTACCGATCGCCGCGTCGGCGGCGGGCTGGCGGGCGGCGGCGCGCGCGGCGCGGGTGAAGACGGCGACCGCGTACCGGCCGCCGTCGGGATACTCCACCACCCCGACCTCGTGACGCAGGGTGGGCAGTGTGCCCGTCTTGCCGTGGACCCGGACGTCGTCATAGGGGAAACCGCTGCTCAGCCGGTGCGGCCAGACCTGGAGCCCGAGGATGTCGCGGAGTTCGCGGGCCCGGCCCGGCGAGCACGCCTCGTCGCGCCAGACGGCGGCGAGCAGCCGGGTCATCTCCCGGGGGGTGCTGCGGTTGGCCCGGGCGGGGTCGAGGACCCGGAGCCGGGCCAGGGTCGCCGGGTCGGAGGTCAGCCGGGCGGGGTCGCCGCCTGAGTCCTCGTCGATCGCGGCGATGATGTCGCGCATGGTCAGGACGGCGACGGTACGGCGCAGTCCGAGGGCGCGCATGGCGGCGTTGACACCGTCGAGCCCGACCCGGCCGATCAGCAGATCGGCCGCCGCGTTGTCGCTGACGGTCAGGGACATCGCCAGCAGATCGCGGACCGGCATCCGGACGGTTCCGGTCAGCATCGAGAGACCGGTCGGGCCGGGGGTGCGGTCGGCGGGCCCGGACTCGACGGGTTCGTCGGGGTCGAGCCGTCCCTCGTCGGCGAACCGCTGAACGGTGACCGCGAGACAGAGCTTGTGCACGCTCGCGGTGCTGACCGGGGTGTCGGCGGCGAGGTCGACCTCGGCGCCGGTCGTGAGGTCCAGGGCGTGCAGGCGCCCGGTGACGCCCGCGTCGCCGAAAACGGCCCGGATCCGGGACCGTACACCCGCGGCAGGATGTGGCCCCCGCGCCGGATCGTGTTCCCGGGCGCTCATACCGTGTATCCGTACGCCGGGCGCGGCACGGCGGTCCGCCGGACCGCGGCCGTCTCCATCACCGGGGTCATGCCTCCCGGACCGGCGAGTACCCGCTCGGTCACCTCGTTGAAGAACCGGACGGCCGGATCGTCCTGACGTCCGCGCGCCCACGCGGCGGAGACCTGTTCCAGCAAGGGTTCGCCCTCCAGGGGGTGCCACGCCGTCCCCGGCGGGCGTTTGCGGTCACGGGTGGCGAAGGTGACCGCCGTCCCGGACATCACCAGACCGTCCACGAACTCGGGGTCCTGTCCGGCCAGTACGGAACCGGGCTCGAAACCGTGCCGACGGCAGACCGAGAGAATCTCGTCATGCAGGGCGGGCGCCGCAGGACGGGGAAAGAGCACCAGGTCGAGACCGCCGAGCGCCGCCAGCCGGACCGGGCCGCCGTCGGACGGCGGATCCGCGTCGGGTCGCACAGGAGGGGACCGTACGGGATCGGGCCCTACGGGATCGACTCGTACGGGATCAGGTCGTACGGGATCCGGCTCAGACCGGGCCTGTCGACGGCCGTCCGGTGCCGCGTCCGACCGCTCGCCGCCCGGCGGGCGGGGCAGCAGCACCCCGTACGGACGGCACAGCACCTCGCCGAGACCGAGCCCGGCCAAGTCCACCGGATGCCGCAGTACTCCGGCGTCGAGGGTCCCGGCCCGCAGTTCGGCCAGCTGGACGGCGGGGCCCAGCTCCCGCAGGGCGAGCCGGACGCCCGGAGAGCCGTCCCGGAAGCCCTCCACCAGGGCCGCCACGACCGCGCCGCCCAACTCGGGCGGTACGGCGGCCCGCAGCACGCCCGCCGAACCCGCGCGCACCCGGGCGGCCACGCCCAGGAGGGCGTCCGCCCGCTCGATCAGCGGCCGGGCCTCGGCCAGCAGCAGCCGGCCGCCCTCGGTGAGATCGACCTGCCGCCCGCCCCGGTCGAAGAGCCGGACGCCCAGCTCCCGCTCCAGCCGCTGGATGCGCTGCGACAGCGACGGCTGCGCCATCCCGAGCCGGTACGCCGCCCGCCCGAAGTGCCTCTCCTCGGTGACGACGATGAAGTACCGGACATGCTTGACCAGGTCCACGACCGGCCAGCATAGCGATTCACCTATCGGAGCCGCGCCGATAGGCCCTTCCTACAGCGGCGGCGGACCGGACCGGGGCAGTGTCGGCGGCGGCTGCGGCTGCGGCGTTGTCAGTGGCGGCTGCCATGATCCCCGTATGTCCTTCTACGGCTCCCGGTCCACGGTGACCACCGTCTGGCTGCTCCCCGACGACGAGGCCGCGGTGGGTCTGCGGATCGCCGAGGCGCTGCCGGCCGCCCGGTGGCTGTGCAGCCAACCGGGTCCGGTGGGCGAGCATCCGACGCACGCCCATCCGTCGGTACCGGAGGCGCTGGAATGCGGTGGCGGAGTCCAGACCCTGATACCGCTCCCGGCGGGCGCCGCCGCCCCCGGGACAGGACCCGGGCCCGCGCCCGCCGCCGTAGTCCAACTGCTGTGCTCACGACGCGTCCGGCCCGGCGGCGACGAGGACGAGGAGGTCTTCGAGGCGGGCCGGCTCGCGGTCCGCTGGTACGAGCCGGAGGTGGGCCCGGCGGTCCATACGCTGCTCACCGAAGAGACCCGGCTGATCTGGCGGGCCCTGCGCGCGGCGACCCGCCCGGCCAAAGTCGCGGACCGGCACGGAAGACAGGTCTCCGGGATGCGGATCGGCGCCGCCGCCCACGCCCTGGTGACCGCCACGGGTCTGCCGCTCGACCGGGGCGGCGGACGGTTCAGCCTGGTGGGATGAGCACCGCCGGGGAGCGCGCCACGGCCAGGGGTTCGCCCCCCGGGGCCGGTCCGGGGCCGACCTCGTACGCCCCGCGGTCCGGCTCCGGTCCCGAGTCCGGCCCGGCTCCGGTCTCGGCTGACCGGATTCTCAGCCCTGCGGGTCAGCTCTGCCGGAGCCCGGCCAGTTCGGCGGCGACGGCGCCCCGGACCAGCTCGCGGGCGTGGTCGGTCCGGATCGCCCCGCTGAGCCAGCGCGTGCTGAGTCCTTCCAGCAAGGCGGTGAGTCGTTCCGCCGACGCGGCGAGCGCGGGGGCGGGCGCCATCGGTTCGACCCCGCCCAGCAGGGCGGCGATCTCCTGGACCCAGACCAGGGTGGCCCGGGCCAGATCCTCCCGCAGGGCCTCCTCGAACACGGCGCTGGCCCGCAGTTCGCCCCAGGCCGCGCTGTTCTCCCGGACCTCCGCCTCGTCCTGGATCTCCAGCAGCAGGGCCCGCTCCAGCTCCTCGCGGGGGGTCGGGGGCGGGGTACCCGGGTCGAGGACGGTGGTGTAGCGCTCGGCGCGGTCGTTGATGAACTCCAGGGTCCGGCGCAGCACCCCGGTACGGTCCTTGAAGTGGTAGTAGATCAAGGCGGTGGAGACACCGGCCTCGGCCGCCAACTCCTCCACGCGCAGGCCCCTGACGCCGCGCCGGGCGATCACCCGGGCGGCGGCTTCGAGGATCTGAGTGCTGCGAGACGCCATGGCGGGCACTCTACCCGCGGGCGGTGAGCACGTTCGGCCGAGGTCATCGGGGGTGCGGGCGGCACGGGACACCGATGCGCCTCCGGCCCCCTCCCACCCCACCACCCCGGAATGCGATCAGTCGATAACCCTCCGCCAATAATTTGACTGAAATTTCAGTCAGTGCCAGGGTGACGACACGGGGCCGTTCGCCGCCCGGAGAACACCGGGCCGCGGCGCCGGTACGCATCCTGGTCGGGACCCGCCCCGTCCACCACCGCTCGCGGGCCGTTCCGTCCGCCGCCCACGACAGGAGTCGTCCGTGCCCTTGCTCTCGCCCACCCGGCGGACCGCCCTCCGCGCCCTCTCCGGACTCGGCGCCCTCGTCCTCGGGACGTCCGCCTGCGGTCCGGCCGCCCCGTCCGGCACCCCGACGGCCGCCTCCGGCTCCACCGCGCCGGCCTCGAAGACCGCGGGCCGCAGACTCGGCGCCGAGTGGGAGAGCCATACCAGGACCTTCATGTCCTGGCCTGCCCTGACCTCGGTCTGGGAGGACTTCCTGCCCGACGTCCGGGCGGATATCGCCGGGATCGCCCGGGCGATCGGGGAGTACGAGGCCGTCGTCATGATGGCCCGGCCCGACCAGGTGAAGGCGGCCCAGCGGGCCTGCGGCTCCGGTGTGGAGGTCATTCCGCTGCCGGTGGACGATCTGTGGGCCCGCGACACCGTCCCGGTCTTCGTCGAGGAGGGCGGCCGGGTCACCGGGGTCGACTTCAACTTCAACGGCTGGGGCGGCAAGCAGCAGCACACCAACGACGCCCGGGTGGGGCGCGTCCTGCTGCCCGAGTACGGGATCCCCCGGTCCCGGGCCCCGCTGGTCTCCGAGGGCGGCTCCTTCGAGACCGACGGCGAGGGCACCCTGCTGATCACGGAGAGTTCGATCGTCAACGCCAACCGGAACCCCGGCAAGAGCCGGGACCGGATCGAGGCCGAACTCCGCCGGGCCCTCGGCGTCGAGAAGGTGGTCTGGCTGGCGGGAGTGCGCGGCGAGGACATCACCGACGCGCATGTGGACAGTCTCGTACGGTTCACCGAACCCGGTGTGGTGCTGCTGGACCGGGCCTTCCCCGGCACCCCGCCGGACTCCTGGTCCCGCTCGGCCGACCAGGCGCAGTCGGTACTGTCGACGGCGACCGACGCCCGCGGCCGGCGCTTCGAGATCGTCGATCTCCCCCAGCCGGACCTGCGGAGGATCACCGGCGACGGCGACGACTTCCTGGCGTCGTACGCGAACTTCTACGTCGCCAACGACTCGGTCTTCCTCCCCCGGTTCGGGGACCGGAAGGCCGACGACCGGGCCCGGGGCATCCTGCGGGAGCACTTCCCCGGCCGCGATGTCGTCCAGCTCCGGATCGACACGGTCGCCTCGGGCGGCGGCGGGATCCACTGCGCCACGCACGACCAGCCCGGCACCCCGGCCGACTGACCCCCGGCGCCCCGGGCCCGGATCCGTATCACCGGGCCCGGCGGCGCGCCGCCCCGAACGGAAGAGCACCCGTCTGAACTACAGTCACACAAGTAGTCATATCGTATTGCGTGTTGTTATATTAATAATGTGGTGT
>NZ_JBFADP010000083.1:0-25431 GCF_040641415.1 Streptomyces sp. NPDC020875
GCCCAAGGGCACCTGGAACGACTACGAGATCCGGGTGGTCGGCCAGTCGTACTCGGTCTACCGCGACGGGGTGCTGATCAGGCGCGGCCCGGAGCGTGACTGTTCGCGCAGTTCCGCCCCCTGCACCTCCGGCAATGGGGGCCCAGCGCCCCGGTCCTCACGGGTTCCGCCCGGCGACCTGACGTTGTTCGCGGTCCGCACCACCGTCGTGGTTGTTCGCGCAGTTCCCCGCGCCCCTGGGTTGCTCTTCTCGTCGCCCTTGTCACGAGACGGGCCCCGTTCCATAGGGCGGGGCCGAGGAGAGGCTTTTAGGGGCGCGGGGAACTGCGCGACCAGCCACTCACGGTCCGCAGAACGCGAACAAGCTTCCGTCGCCGGGCGGAACCCGGGGTTGTGGGCCTCACCGGGAGGGCCGAGGCGCTGGGGGTCCCCCCATTGCCGAAGGCATAGGGGGAGGAACTGTGCGAACAGCCACGACGGTGGGGCGGGCCGCGAACAACAGCAGGCCGCCGGGCGAGACCCGGGTAGTTCGGCGGCAACCCGGAGGGCCAAGGCGCTGGACCCCTGAGCGCCGAAGACATGGGGGCGCGCGGAACTGCGTGGGCAGCCGCCCACGGGATCGAGCGGCGGGACCGCCCGGAGGGCTACGCGCGGGCGAGGCGCCACGCCGGGACCGTCGCCGAGACCAGCGCCAGCGCCCCCGTCGTGGCGACGGCCGCGAGGATCGCCGGGTCCGCGCGGTCCTGGCCTACCTCCGCGGGGCGGGTTCCCTCTGACCGGTCCCGTTCCGGCTGGGCCGGAAGCGCTCCGGCAGGGCGCCCGTCCCGTGCCGCCCCGGCACCCGCGACCGGCCGTCATACCCGGGCCGGGGCCGCTCCCAGGGCGGTCATGTGCTGGGCCATCAGCAGGGCGACCAGTTCGCGGCGGCTGCGGACGCCCGTCTTGGTGAAGACGGACTTCAGATGGTCCTGCACGGTCGCCGGGGTGAGATAGAGCGTTCGGGCTATCTCCTGGGTGCTGTGGCCCCGGAGGGTGTGCAGTGCCACTTCCTGTTCCCGGGCGCTGAGCCGGTGTGCCATCAGGGTCAGGGGCATGACGTCGAGCGGGGAGGCGGGCTGGGCCACGACCGCGACCCGGCCGTCGGCGCGGCCGTCGAGCAGGGACGCGTGCAGGGACAGCCACTCCCCGGCGGGCCCGCGCAGCCGGGCGACGGCGGGTGCGGTCGGGCGTCCGGCCACGGCGTTGGTCCGGGCCCGCTGGGCGACCACGACGACGGCGGTCGGCACCCCCCGGACCCGGGTCATCTCCTCGGTGAGCGCGGCCAGCAGCTCCTGGGCCTGCGGGTCGGCGCTGACCAGCCGCCCGTCGGGGCCGACGACCAGCACGGCGGGGATCTGCGCGGGCCCGGTGAGGGTGCCGGGCTCGATGACGGCGGCGTCCCGGAGTGCCTCGGCCACCGCCCGCGCCACCCGTTCGGCCAGCCGGATCTCCCGGGGGGCGTACGGCCGGGCATCGTCGCCCCGCATCAGGGCGGCGGCGCCCCACCGGCCGCCCTGGGCGTCGAGGTTCATCCGCAGTTCGTCGGCGAAGCCGAAGTTCCGGAGGAGGTCCCGGTAGCGGACGCTCTCCTCGGGTCGGCCGCCGGTGGCCCGGTGGACGGTGTCGGCGAGCCGGCCGGTGCCCCGGATGCCGTGGAAGCGGGTGGGGTCGTCTGACCAGACCTCCAGTTCCACGGCCCGGTCGAATCCCTCGGGCGAGAGGTCGGTGGAGACGGTGGAGGTGATGAAGCCGGTGACGGGGTCGGCGCCGTGCCAGCACCCGGCGTCGAACCCGAGGACGGGCCGGAGCAGTTCGTGGATCTCCTGGAAGAACACCTCCGACGGCAGCCCCGCCCGGCCCAGTTCGGCGACGGCGCCGAGCGTTCTGCGTTCGACATCACGGAACGAGGTCACGGGACTACCATACGAGCGCGCCCGCCGACCTCCCACTTCACTGGGATGTCTTCGGCCGGCGCCGGCCGACATGATCGGTCCCGGCTCCCCCGGCCCCAGGAGGAGCCGAGCCTCGTCGTCGCTCCATTCTTCGCCGCGCCGAACCGACGCGATCGTCTCTCGGCCCCTCACCGGGCCGGTCCGCCGTTTCGATCCGTCGTCGCACCACCGTTCCTCCTCCACCTCCACACCGACCGCCCCCCACCCCTTGAGGAGTTGATGCCTTCACAGGGCCGCCGCCCGTCCTCCGGCAAGAGGACGCGCCACGCCGCCCCGGCCGCGCCGGGCCCGGTACGCCGACACCACGCACCCGGGCCCGGGGATTCCCGGCCGTCCCCGGGCCCGGCCGCACCACGGGCGGGCCCCACCACCCCGGCCGTACCGTAGCCGCGCCCACCGGGGCCCCGCCTCTTCCGCGAGAGGGGCGGGGCTCCGTCATTTCCGTTGTCCCGTCTCCGGACCCACGACCGGGACAACGGGTGGCCCGGGTCTTTCGACAGTGCCGGTGAGACAGCAATACTGTGCCACCCGGGGCGTGGACGGCGCCCGGGGAAGTGAGGCGCGAAATGGCTGGCGGCACCACCGTGGTCCACGGGACCGGCGGCGTGGACGGGCCGACGCTGACCGTGGACGAACTGGCCGCGCGGGCGGGTGTCACCGTACGGACCGTACGGTTCTACGGGACCCGCGGACTGCTGCCGCCGCCGGTGATCGGACCCCGGCGGGTGGGCCGTTACGGGCCCGAGCATCTGTCGCGGCTCGCCCTGATCGAGGAGTTGCAGCGGCAGGGCATGACTCTGGCCGCAATCGAACGGTATCTGGAGCAACTGCCGCCGGACATCGGGGCGCAGGATCTGGCGATCCACCGGGCGCTGGTGGCGACCTGGGTGCCGGACTCGGCCGAGGTGGTGGGCCGGGACGAGCTGGCCCGGCGGCTGGGGCGGGCGCTCGGCGACGCCGATGTGGAGCGGCTGACCGCGATGGGCGCGGTGGCGCCGGGGACCGAGCCGGGGACGTTCCGGGTCGATCCGGGGCTGCTGCCACTGGCGGCCGAGCTGCTCGACCTCCCGATTCCGTACGAGACGATTCTCGCCGCCCGGACGGTGCTGGTGGAGCATGCCCGTTCGGTGGCGTACGAGCTGACGCGGCTGCTCCGGGACGAGGTGTGGCAGCCGATCCGGGACCGCGGCGGCGTCGGCGGCCGGAACGGCGGGGTGGACGGGGTGGACGGGGTGGACGGGGTGGACGGGCGCGGCCCGGCGGATGCCGAGAGCGCCGCCGAGGATCTGCGGATGCTGTCGGCGCCGATTCGGCCTCTGGTGGTCCAGGCCCTGGTCACCGCCTTTCAGCGGTCCCTGAAGGAGGAGTTGCGTACCGCCTTCGCCGAACCGGGAGCCGAGGCCGTGGCCGCCACGGATACCGGTACGGGCTCCCGCGCCGCTTCGGACGGGTGACCCGGGCGGCCTGCCCGGCTTCGTCGCCAGGGCCCGCCGCCCGTGCCGTTCGCCGCCCTATTCGGCCGCGTCCGTGAGGCGTCCGTCCGTGGGGCGTTCGTCCGTGAACCGTTCGCCCCGTTCCGTCTTCGTCACCAGCAGCGCCGGGGGTTCGAACCGCTCGCCGTACCGGGCGGCCAGTTCCCGCGCCCTGGCGACGAAGCCGGGCAGCCCGCCCTCGTATCCGTTGACGTACTGGAGGACTCCGCCGGTCCAGGCGGGGAAGCCGATCCCCATGACCGAGCCGATGTTGGCGTCGGCGACCGAGGTCAGCACGTTCTCCTCCAGACAGCGGACCGCGTCCAGCGCCTCCGAGAAGAGCATCCGCTCCCGCAGGTCGTCGAAGGGGACCTCGGGGGCGTCCGGCTGGCCGAAGTGCTCCTTCAGGCCGGGCCAGAGCCCGGTCCTGGCGCCGTCGGGCCCGTACTCGTAGAAGCCCGCTCCCCCGGCCCGGCCGGTCCGGCCGAACTCGTCCACCATCCGGTCGACCACCGCGTCCGCCGGGTGCGGGCTCCACTCGCCGCCCGCGTCCGTGACGGCGCGCCGGGTCTCCTCGCGGATCCGGCGCGGCAGGGTGAGGGTGAGTTCGTCCATCAGGGCGAGGACCTTCGCCGGGTATCCGGCCTGGGCGGCGGCCTGTTCGACGGAGGCGGCCGGTACGCCCTCGCCGATCATGGCGACGCCCTCGTTGACGAACCGTCCGATGACCCTGGAGGTGAAGAACCCCCGGGAGTCGTTGACCACGATCGGGGTCTTGTTGATCTGCCGGACCAGGTCGAACGCCCTGGCCAGCGCCTCGTCTCCGGTCTTCCGGCCCTTGATGATCTCCACCAGCGGCATCTTGTCGACGGGTGAGAAGAAGTGCAGTCCGACGAAGTCGGCGGGCCGGTCGACGCCTTCGGCCAGTTCGGTGATGGGCAGGGTGGAGGTGTTGGAGCAGAGCAGCGCGCCGGGCGCGACGGCGGACTGGACCTCGCGGAAGACCCGGTGTTTGAGCGCCGTGTCCTCGAAGACCGCCTCGATCACGGCGTCGCAGCCCGCCAGGTCGGCGAGGTCGGCGGTCGGGGTGATCCGGGCGAGCAGCGCGTCCCGCTTCGCCTCCGTCGTCCGCCCCCGGGCGAGGGCCTTGTCGAGGAGTTTGACGGAGTACGCCTTGCCCCGCTCGGCGGCTTCGGCGTCGATGTCCTTGAGCACCACGTCGATCCCGGCCCTGGCGCAGGCGTAGGCGATGCCCGCGCCCATCATCCCGGCGCCGAGGACGGCGACTTTGGTGACGGGTCGCGGTTCGACGCCCCGGGGCCGGGCGGCGCCCGCGTTGACGGCCTGGAGGTCGAAGAAGAACGCCTGGATCATGTTCTTCGCGGTCTGTCCGGTGACCAGTTCGGTGAAGTAGCGCGCCTCGATGACCTGGGCGGTCTCGAAGTCGACCTGGGAGCCCTCGACGGCGGCGGCGAGGATGTTGCGCGGCGCGGGGTAGGGCGCCCCGCCGGTCTGCTTCTTCAGGTTCGCCGGGTAGGCGGGCAGATCGGCGGCGAACCGGGGGCTGGCGGGGGTGCCGCCGGGGATCCGGTAGCCCTTGACGTCCCACGGCTGCCGTGACTCGGGGTGGGTGTCGATGTAGGCGCGGGCCAGGGCCAGCAGCTCCGCCCCGGTCTCGGCGACCTCGTCCACGAGTCCGTGCTCAAGGGCCCGGCGGGGCGGGTACTGGGTGCCCTTGAGGAGGACCTTCAGCAGGGCGTCGGCGATTCCGAGGAGGCGTACGGTACGGGTCACGCCGCCCGCGGCGGGCAGCAGGCCGAGGGTGACCTCGGGCAGGCCGATCCGGGCGCCGGGGGCGTCGAGGGCGATCCGGTGGTGGCAGGCGAGGGCGATCTCGTAGCCGCCGCCGAGGGCCGTGCCGTTGACGGCTGCGACGACGGGGACGCCGAGGGTCTCGATCCGGCGCAGGGCGCGCTTCACGGTCATCCCGGTCTCGAACGCGGTGGCCGCGTCCTCGGGGCCGAGCCGGATCATCTCCTTGAGGTCGCCGCCCGCGAAGAAGGTCTTCTTGGCGGAGGTGACGACGATGCCGCGGATGGAGTCGCGTTCGGCCTCGGCGCGGTCGGCGATCGCGGTGAGGGAGGCCACGAACGCCCGGTTCATGGTGTTGGCGGACTGGTTCGGGTCGTCGAGGACGAGGGTGACGACTCCGGTGTCGTCGGCTTCCCAGCGGATGGTGGTGGCGGTGGTCGTGGTGCTGCTCGTCATGGCTGCGGTCTCCGGGAGGGTGGCGGAAGGCGGCGGCGCGTCGGGGGTCGTACGGTGTCGGCGCGGGCGGCTGGAGTCGTACGGGTCAGGAGGTGACGCGTTCGACCACGGTGGCGACGCCCATCCCGCCGCCGACGCAGAGGGTCACCAGTCCGTACCGCAGCTCGCGGCGCTCCAGTTCGTCGACGAGGGTGCCGAGGATCATCGCCCCGGTGGCGCCGAGGGGGTGGCCGAGGGCGATGGCCCCGCCGTTGACGTTGACCCGGTCGAGGCTGATGTCCATATCGCGGGCGAACCGCAGGACGACCCCCGCGAACGCCTCGTTGATCTCGATCAGATCCATGTCGTCGATGGTGAGTCCGGCCCGGGCGAGCGCCTTGCGGGTGGCGGGCGCGGGGCCGGTGAGCATGATGGTGGGTTCGGAGCCGGAGACCGCGGCGGAGACGATCCGGGCCCGGGGGCGGAGCCCGTACCGTTCGCCGGTCTCGGCGGTGCCGACGGCGACGAGGGCGGCGCCGTCCACGATGCCGGAGGAGTTGCCCGCGTGGTGGACGTGGTCGATCCGCTCGATCCAGTGGTACTTCTGCAGGGCGACGGCATCGAAGCCGCCGAGGTCGCCGATGGTGGCGAAGGCGGGCTTGAGGGCGGCGAGGCTGTCGGCGGTGGTGCCGGGGCGCAGATGTTCGTCCCGGTCGAGGACGACGAGGCCGTTGCGGTCGCGGACCGGGATCACGGACCGGTCGAACCGGCCGTCCTTCCACGCGGCGGCGGCCCGCTCCTGGGAGAGGGCGGCGTATTCGTCCACGTCGCGGCGGGTGAAGCCCTCGATGGTGGCGATCAGATCGGCGCCGATGCCCTGGGGGACGAAGCCGACGGTGTGGTTGGTCATCGGGTCGGCGAACCAGGCGCCGCCGTCGGAGGCCATCGGGACCCGGGACATGGATTCCACGCCACCGGCGAGTACCAGGTCCTCCCAGCCGGAACGGACCTTCATCGCGGCCAGGTTGACGGCTTCGAGCCCGGAGGCACAGAAGCGGTTCTCCTGTACTCCGGCGACGGTGTCGGGCAGTCCGGCGGCGATCGCGGCGATCCGGGCGATATCGGAGCCCTGGTCGCCGACGGGTCCGACGACCCCGAGAACGATGTCGTCGACGGCGGCCGGGTCGAGTCCGGGATGGCGGTCCAGCAGTTCCCGGATCAATCCGACGACCAGGTCGATCGGCTTGGTCCCGTGCAGGGCTCCGTTGGCCTTGCCGCGCCCGCGCGGGGTGCGGATCGCGTCGTACACATACGCTTCGGTGCTCAAGACGACTGCCTTTCGGGGCGGGTCCTTCGGGCGGGTGGTCGGCGTCGGCGGGGGCCCGGCGGCGGTACGGCGCCGGGCCCGGCGCCTCAGCGGTCGGCGGCGGGCTCCGACGACTCGCGATCGGCGGCCGCGGCCGACTCTGCGGCATCGGCCGCCGACGGCTCGCCGGTACGGGCGGGCAGCCCCCAGTCCCGGGCCACGGAGACGGCGTCGGCGCCGGGCAGCGCCGGTCCGGTCCGTACGGAGGCGGGGGTGGCGGAGAACCGGGGCGCGGGCGCGGGCTGGGTGATCCCGCCGTGCCGGACGAAGGTGCCCCGGGCGGCGAGCTGCGGATGGCGGGGCGCCTCGCGCAGGGAGAGGACGGGGGCGACACAGGCGTCGGCGCCTTCGAAGACCTCGGTCCATTCGGCCCGGGTGCGCTCCGCGAACCGGGCGGCGACGGCGTCGCGGAGTTCGGGCCAGCGGTCGAAGTCCTTGCGGGCGGGGATCCGGTCCGCGATGCCGAGGAGTGCGACGAACTCGTCGTAGAAGCGCTGTTCGAGCGCGCCGACGGCCATATATCCGCCGTCGGAGGTCCGGTAGCAGCCGTAGAAGGGGCAGCCGCCGTCGAGGAGGTTGGCGCCGCGCCGGTCCTGCCAGCCGCCCGCGGCCATCATTCCGTGGATCATCGTGGCGAGATGGGCGGTGCCGTCGACCACGGCCGCGTCCACGACCTGGCCCGTACCGCCTTCGGTCCCGGCGTGCCGGAGGGCCGCGAGCACTCCGATCACGAGATAGAGGGCGCCGCCCGCGTAGTCGCCGAGGAGGTTGGCGGGGACGGCGGGGGCCTCGTCGGCCTGCCCGATCATGCCGAGCGCGCCGGTGACGGCGATATAGCCGATGTCGTGGCCCGCGCGGTCGGCGAGCGGTCCGTCCTGGCCCCAGCCCGTCATCCGGCCGTAGACCAGCCGGGGGTTGCGGGCGAGACAGACGTCGGGTCCGATGCCGAGCCGTTCGGCGACCCCGGGCCGGTAGCCCTCGACGAGTACGTCGGCCCGCTCGACCAGGTCGAGTACGGCGGCGGGCCCGTCGTCGGCCTTGAGGTCGATCAGCACGGACCGCTTGTTGCGGTTGGTGAGGTCGGACCCGGGGTCGATACCGAGCCCGGCACCACGGGGCCGGTCCACCCGGACGACATCGGCGCCGAGGTCGGCGAGGAGCATCGCGGCGAACGGGCCGGGGCCGATCCCGGCGAGTTCGACCACCCGGACTCCGGCGAGCGGTCCGCCTCCCGTGGCCGGTCGGGATGTCGGCGGCGGTGTCATCGAGCCCCCAGCGTAGATATGACACAACTGATGTAACACCAGTGATGGTAAGAACGTGTTCCACCGCGGACAAGGGTTTCCCCGCGACGGCCGGGCCGATTCGCCCGCCCGGACTGTACGCGGCCGGACGGTCTGCGCGCCCGCGCCACCGGGCCCGGACGGCACGGGTGCGTACGGATGCCCGAACACCCAGGCCGCGTACACATACCGAGGGACGTGTACGGGCGCGTACGGACATCCTGCCCCCGGCCGCCCCGGTCGGGTCCGCGCCCCGCCGCGCCCCAGCTCGGCGTGCCGCGACCGGTGGAGTCAGAGTTCCGCGAGCAACCGCTCCAGGGGGCGCGGTACGCGGTCGGGTTCCAGCGCCTCCACGAGCACCCGGCCGTAGTGGATCTTGCGGCCTTTCTTGGTGCCGAGGAACCGCCGCAGCCGCTGCCCCTCGGGGCGGGCTCGTTGCGCGGGCTGGCGCAGAAAGGTGTCCAGGGGGCGGCCGTCGCCCTCGGCGCGGATGATCTCGGCGACCCGTTCGGTGCCGAGCGCGCGGATCAGTTCGTCCTCCAGGTCGGCGGCGCAGACGAAGAACCCGGGTCCGCCCCCGGCGCCCGCGCCCTCCCAGCCGCGCGCGTAGTAGGGGCGTTCGGCCTCGTCGCAGAGTCCGGTCAGCCGGAGGCCCAGGCCCGTCGGGCCGAGGAACCGGGCGAACCGTCCGGCGTTCATCGCCCCGCCCATCGGCAGTACGTGCACACCTTCGGCGCCGGGATCCCGGCCGTGGCGGGCGGCGAGCGCGTCGACGGCGGCGGCGTCGCTGAGCCCTTCAAGCAGGACGACGGTACGGATCCCCAGTCGCCCGGCCAGCTCCCGCACGGGTTCGCCGGGGCCGCCGGCCGCCCAGTCCAGGACGGCGTGCTGAAAGGGTCTCGTATCGGTCATGGCCCAAGTCTGGGCCGGTCACGGCCGTCGCCGGTACGGGTTTTCCGTGGCAGGGGGTTCGCGGCCCGGCCGGTAGCCTCGGTGGTCGCGTCGTCGGGGGACCGGGGAGTGGGAGAGATGACCGACACGGGTACGGGGACACGGCTCCGGGTCTCGGCCTATGCCGTCGTGGTGCGGGACGACCGGCTGCTGCTGGCCAGGCTGGCGGATTCGTCGCCGGTCTTCGAGCCGGGGCTGTGGCATCTGCCGGGCGGCGGGATCGACCCGGGAGAGCAGCCGGCCGAGGCGCTGGCCCGGGAGCTGTGGGAGGAGACGGGGCTCGAACCGGTCGCCGTCAGACTGCTCGACGCCCGGACCTACCCGGCCCGGCGGCTCGGGGTCGACTGGCAGCTGACGGGGCTGCTCTACGCGGTGGACGTGGCGCCGGGGGCCCGGGTGCGGGCGGAGACCGGCGGTACGACGGACGCCGCGGTCTGGCTCCCGTGGGCGGGGTTGCGGGAGCCGGAGCTGTCCCCGGCGGCGGTCGACGCGGTCCGGCTGCTGCGGGCCGGTACGGGCGGTACGGCGCCGGGCGCGGCGCTCGGCGGGGAGCCCCTTCCGTAGTCCTGGCGGACCGTCACCGGCTCGCGCCCACCGCCTCCGCGAGGGCGTCGCGGCACAACCGGTCGGCGTACCGGGTGGTCTCGGGTATCCGGTAGCGGGGGGTGAGCGACAGGGTGTGGGCGCAGGCCGCGTCGAGGGTGATCCGGTGTCCCACGGAGACGTAGACCGGTTTCACCCCGTCCCTGGTGCGCAGGGCGCGGCCGACCTCCGTACCGTCGTCGGCCGTCAGGGGGCTGGTCGCGCCGCGTTCGGCGCCCGGTTCGGCGGCGGTGAGATGGAAGGGGTTCTTGGCGATGCCGATGGCGGGCAGGCCGGTGAGGACGCCCAGATGGCTGGCGAGTCCGAACCGGCGGGGGTGCGCGAGACCGTAGCCGTCGCAGACGACGAGACCGGGATCGGTGCCCAGCCCCGCCAGCGCCGCGAGGACGGCGGGGATCTCCCGGAAGGCCAGCAGCCCGGGTACGTAGGGGAAGGCGACCCGGCCCACGGCGGTCGCCCGCGCCACCACGTCGAGACCGGTCGCGTCGAGGGTGACGGCCGCCGCCGCGACCAGGTCGCGTTCGTCGTCGTACGCCACGTCGACCCCGGTCACCCGGCCCGTACCGACCGGCGGGCCGGGCTCGTCGATGATCACCCGGTGGCGGAGTTCGTCCTGTACGGCCAGGGCCGCAGCCGGGTCGCGCGGCCAGTCCTCGGGAATGTCGATCAGCGTCATGGTGGGCCCACCCTATGCGCCGGGCGCCCGGCCGGAGGCGGTCCCGGCGGCGGCCCCGACCTTGAAGGACCGGCGCCCCCGGTGCCGTAGATTGACGGACATGTTCGTACTGGAGCTGACGTACACCGGACCCCTGAAGCGGGCCGACGCGCTGATGGACACCCATATCGCGTGGGTGGACCGGCTGTTCGCGGAGGGTGTCTTCATCGCGTCGGGGCGGAAGAACCCCCGGGACGGCGGGGTGATCCTGGCCGTCGGTGACGACCGGGCGCGGATCGAGGAGATCGTCGCGGGTGATCCCTTCACCGCCCATGGCGTCTGCGTCTACCGGATCACCGAGTTCACGGTCGCCCGGACGGCCCCCGAGCTGGACCGTTTCCGGCAGCAGCCGGTCGGCTGACACCCGCCTCGACGGCACCCGGCCGGGCGCGGGAACGGTCTCCGTACCGGTATCGGAACCGGACGGACCCGTTCGGTTCCGGCGGGAGACGGTGACACAGCTCACGCACCCGGTCAGTGCACCCCCACCCCGGGTCGCCACGTCCTCTTCTGTGTCAGGAAGGCGTTCACGGGCCCGAGCGCGTGCATCAGCAAGGGGGACCAATGTCCACAGTCACCGTCGTCGAGCAGACCGTGAGCGCCCGGATCGTCGCCTCGGCCCCGCGCGCCGAGCCCGTACGGGCCGTACTCCGGTACGAGACCCATGACCCCTACGCGGTCCGGATGGCGTTCCCCGCGGACGCGACCCTGGAGGGGACCGACCTGGCCTGGGCCTTCGCCCGGGAGTTGCTGGCCACGGGGATGGACCGGCCCGCCGGTGACGGCGACGTCCGGATCCGGCCGTACGGCTACGACCGTACGGTGGTCGAATTCCACGCCCCCGAGGGCGTCGCCGTCGTCCATGTCCTCACCTCGGAGATACGACGCTTCCTCGCCCGGGTCGAACGGCTGGTCCCGGCCGGGGCCGAGAGCCGCCACCTCGATCTCGACGAGAACCTGGCGGAACTCCTCCGCGACGCGCTCTGACCGCCCTGGCTCTCCGGGCCACCGCCCCGCTACCCGGCCCGCGCCCGGCGACAGCAGGTTTTCCCCGGCCTGCGAACCGTGGTGGGTTGCTCGCGCAGTTCCCCGCGCCCCTGGTTGCCCGCCTCTCCGCCCTTGCGGAGAGGCGGGCCCCTTTTCGGGGCCGGTGCTGGGGAGAGCGTTTAGGGGCGCGGGGAACTGCGCGACCAGCCCACCACCGGGCCGCAGGCGCGAGAGATACACCTGCCCGGCAGGGCAGACGGCGTGAGCGGCGCCCCGGAGAGCCAAGGCACTGGGGGTCCCCCCATCGCCGAAGGCATAGGGGGCGGAACTGCGCGACAAGCCACCCACGGTCCGCGGACCGCAGACAACAGCAGGCCCCCGGGCGAGACCCGGGAAAAATACTTTGCCGCCCCCGAGCCCACCCCGTTACGCTTCACTCGTTCCTGTTGCCGCCGATTGGAGAAGGACGTTGCTCGACTGAGGTCCGGGACACCGTGCGCGGGTCACCGTCGTGTTCGACGGGTGGCCGCCGTGTGTGCGACCTCGGGCTGCGAGCCGTTCTTCCGGGCCGGGAACTCTCCCCGCCGAGCACCGTGACCGCCTTTCGGGCGCTCCGGACGCTCCGTCCGTCCTGCCGTGCGCGCCTTGGTGGCCGCCTGCCGTGACGGGTCGCGGTCGCTTTCGGCCGGCTCCTCTCCGTCGGCGTACGCATCCGGTGTCTCCTCCGTTGCCCTTCCCTTCTCGCGACAGGAGACCTGTATGTCTACCGTTTCCACCCATATCAGCTGTGCCGATCTCGACTTCTCCTGGTCCGACGGTACGGAGGTGTTCCATGGCTTTCAGCTCTCCGTCGGCCCCGGCCGGACCGGGCTGATCGGCCGTAACGGCTCCGGCAAGTCGACCTTGCTGAAGCTGATCGCGGGTGAGCTGACTCCGGCGGGCGGCTCGGTCCGTGCCGTCGGGGAGATCGGTTATCTGCCGCAGAATCTGGTGCTGGACACCAGGATGCCGGTGGACCGGGCTCTGGGCATCGCCGAGACCCGGGCCGCGCTCCACGCCATCGAGGGCGGCGACGCCGACGAGCGGCATTTCGCCGTCGTCGGTGACGACTGGGACGTCGAGGAGCGGGCCCGGGCGGTCCTCGATCAGCTCGGTCTCGGCCGGATCGGTCTGGACCGGACGATCGGCGAGGTCTCCGGCGGTGAGGGCGTTCTGCTGCGGCTGGCGGCGTTGCTGCTGGCCCGGCCCGATGTGCTGCTGCTGGACGAGCCGACGAACAATCTGGACCGGTTCGCCCGGCGGCGGCTGTACGAGGCGGTCGCCGCCTGGTCCGGGGTGATGGTCGTGGTCAGTCATGACCGTGAGCTGCTGGAGCTGGTGGACCAGGTCGCCGATCTCCGGGACGGCGGTGTCACCTGGTACGGCGGCACGTTCTCGGAGTACGAGGAGGCGCTCGCCGTCGAACAGGAGGCCGCCGAGCGGATGGTGCGGGTGGCCGAGGCCGATGTGAAGCGGCAGAAGCGGGAGCTGGTGGAGTCCCAGACGAAGCTCGCCAGACGGCGGTCGTACGCGAAGAAGGCCCAGATCGAGAAGCGGGTGCCGAAGGTGGTGGCGAATACCCTCAAGAGCACGGCCCAGGAGTCGGCGGGCAAGCACCGGACGATGCACGCCGAGCGGCTCGCCGGGGCCCGGGAGCGGCTGGACGAGGCGCTGGAGGCGGTCAGGGACGACGACGAGATCCGGATCGAGCTGCCGTATACGACGGTCCATCCGGGCCGTGAGGTGCTGCGGCTCTCGGAGCTGCGGCTGCCGTACGGTACGGAGGTGCGCGGGGTCCTCGACATCCGGGGTCCGGAGCGGATCGCCCTGGTCGGGCGGAACGGCTCGGGCAAGACCACTCTGCTGCGAACGATCGCGGGCGAGCTGGCGCCGGTCTCGGGCGAGGCGGAGACGCTGGTTCCGCTGCGGTTTCTGCCTCAGCGGCTCGATGTGCTGGACGACGAGCTGAGTGTGGTCGGCAATGTCGCCCGGGTGGCGCCGGACGCGACGGTCAACCGGATCCGGGCCCGGCTGGCGCGTTTCCTCTTCAAGGGGGCGAAGGCGGACCAGCTCGCCGGAACGCTCTCCGGTGGGGAGCGGTTCCGGGCGGCGCTGGCGTCGCTGTTGCTGGCGGAGCCCGCGCCGCAGTTGCTGCTGCTGGACGAGCCGACGAACAATCTGGACATGGCGAGCGTTCAGAAGCTGACCAGCGCGCTGGCGGCCTATGAGGGGGCGTTGATCGTCGCCAGCCATGACGTGCCGTTCCTGGAGTCGATCGGGGTCACCCGGTGGCTGCTGCTCGACGGCGGGCTGTACGAGACCGACGCCGAGTCCGTCCGCGAGGGCGCCCTGCGGGCCCCTGAGAAGGAGGCGGCGGGAGCGTAGTGGCCCGTACGGTCCGGTCCCGGGGGCTCACCCGCTGCCCCGGGGCCGTACCGCCGGGCCGCCCACCGCAACCCGTGGCGATCTTCGCCGGAATCCCGACAGAAGGTGTCGGGATTCCGGCTTAGCGTCGGCTCCATGCCTGAGCAGAACAACATCGTCATCACCGGGGCGCGGGAGAACAACCTGCGCGATGTCTCTCTCGCCGTACCCAAGAACAAGATCACCGTCTTTACGGGTGTCTCGGGCTCCGGTAAGTCGTCGCTCGTCTTCGACACCATCGCCGTGGAGTCGCAGCGGCAGCTCAACGAGACCTTCACCTCCTTCATCCGCAACCGGCTGCCGAAGTACGAGCGGCCGCAGGCGGACGCCATCGACGAGTTGTCCGTGGCGATCGTGGTCGATCAGAAGCCGGTCGGCGGCAACGCGCGCTCCACCGTCGGCACGATGACCGATATCTACTCCTTCCTCAGGGTGCTCTTCTCCCGGCACGGCACTCCGTCCGCCGGCCCGGCGACCGCGTACTCCTTCAACGATCCGACCGGGATGTGTCCCGACTGCGACGGGATCGGCCGGACCGTCGAACTCGACGTCGACCGGGCCGTCGACTGGTCCCGGTCCCTGGCCGGTGGCGCGCTGCTGCTGCCGGGGCTCTCGGTCGGCGCCTGGGAGTGGAAGCTGTATGCCGAATCCGGCCATTTCGATGCCGACAAGCCGCTCGGGGAGTACACGGCGGAGGAGCGCGAACTTCTGCTCCACGGGAAGGACTTCTCGGTCCGGCTGGAGATGAAGTCGGGCTCGTTCGACATGCGGTTCGAGGGCATCGTCAACCGGTTCACCCGGCTCTCCCTGAAGCGTGACACGGGTGGAATGTCCGAGAAGCGCCGGGAGGCCATCGAGCGGTTCACGGTCCGGCGGCCGTGTCGGGCCTGCGGCGGGGAGCGGCTCAACGCGGCGGCCCGGGCCAGTCGGATCGACGGTCTGACGATCGGCGACTGGACGCGGATGGAGGTGGCCGATCTGGTTCGGGTACTGGACCGGATCGAGGATCCGGTGGCCGCGCCGGTCGCGGCCACCGCGCGGGAGCGGCTGGAACGGCTGGTGGGGATCGGGCTGGGCTATCTCTCCCTCGACCGGGAGACCACCACTCTCTCCGGCGGTGAGGGCCAACGGCTGAAGATGATCCGCCATCTCGGCAGCTCCCTCACCGGGCTGACCTTCGTCTTCGACGAGCCGAGCGTCGGGCTGCACCCCCGCGACGTGGGCCGGATGAACGATCTGCTGGTCCGGCTGCGGGATCGGGGCAACACGGTCCTGGTGGTGGAGCACGACCCCGATGTGATCGCGATCGCGGACCATGTCGTCGACATGGGGCCGCGCGCGGGCACCCAGGGCGGGCGGGTGGTGTACGAGGGGCCGGTGGGCCCGCTGCGGGAGGCCGACACGCTCACCGGGCGGTGTCTGCGTCGCCGTACGCCGCTCAAGGAGAGCTTTCGGACACCTTCCGGCTGGCTGCCGGTGACCGGGGCGGACCGGCACAACCTCAAGGGGATCGACGTCCGGTTCCCGGCCGGGGTGCTGACCGTGGTCACCGGGGTCGCGGGCTCCGGGAAGTCGACCCTGGTGTCGGAGGTCTTCACGGCCGCGTATCCGGAGGCGATCGTGATCGACCAGGGCGCGATCACCGCGTCCGTACGTTCCACCCCGGCGTCGTATCTGGGCCTGATGGACCACATCCGTACCGTCTTCGCCAAGGCGAACGGGGTGGAGCCGGGGCTGTTCAGCTTCAACTCGAAGGGCGCGTGCGGGGAGTGCTCGGGGCGGGGAGTGATCCACACCGATCTGGCGTTCATGGATCCGGTGACCACGATCTGCCCGGTCTGCGAGGGGCGCCGTTTCCAGGACCATGTACTGGCCCACCGGGTCCGGGGGCGGTCGATCGTCGACGTGCTGGATCTCACGGCGGCCGGGGCGATCGAGTTCTTCGGCGACGAGCCCCGGATGCTGGGCAGGCTCACGGCGCTCGACCGGGTCGGCCTCACGTATCTCACGCTGGGGCAGCCGCTGAGCACCCTTTCCGGCGGCGAGCGGCAGCGGCTGAAACTCGCCACGCAACTGCACCGTACGGGCAGTGTCTACGTTCTCGACGAGCCCACGTCCGGACTCCATATGGCGGATGTCGACACCCTGGTCGGGTTGCTGGACCGGCTGGTCGACGCCGGGAACTCGGTGATCTGTGTGGAGCACGACATGGATGTGGTCAAGCGGGCCGACTGGGTGATCGATCTGGGGCCCGACGGCGGCAAGCACGGCGGTGAGCTGGTCTTCGAGGGGACCCCGGCGGGGCTGCTGGAGCACCCCGATTCGTTCACGGCCGAATACCTCCGGCGCGATCCGGGGCTCGGTGGTTCGTCGCCACGGCCGAGTGGTCTATCTCTCGTACGGAGCTGAACCCATCCGAAACCGGCCAACTGAAACGGCCCCCACCTGCGGATATCACGGATTGTGAGCGACGCGCTCCGGACTCGGCTTGGAGGAAGGCTTACCCCACCCTTAACCTACGGTCTCGTAACCTACGAATCCGTAGGTAGCGCCTGCCGACCAGGCGTCTCTCCCGTCCCCTGGAGCCACCCGTGACCATCACTTCTCCCCACCTCGGCAGTTCGGAAGCGTGGACCGATGCCCGGCTGCTGTTCGCGCTCGAAGAGGTGGTCGAGAAGGAGCTGAACCGTCATCTGAAGGTGGCGAAGGACTGGATGCCGCACGAGTACGTGCCGTTCTCGGACGGGCGCAACTTCCCGGGCCAGTTCGACGACGGGGTGGCCTGGGAGCGGGAGCAGTCGAAGGTCACCGACATAGGACGTATCGCGCTCGTGGTGAATCTGCTGACGGAGGACAACCTCCCCAGCTACCACCACGAGATCGCCACCCTCTTCGGCCGGGACGGCGCGTGGGGCACCTGGGTGCACCGCTGGACCGCCGAGGAGGGCCGGCACGGCATCGTGATGCGTGACTATCTGCTGACCTCGCGCGCCGTCGACCCGGACAAGCTGGAGCAGTTCCGGATGGCGCACATGGCGGAGGGCTTCGAGTCCGACAACCGGCATTCGATGCTGCACTCGGTGGCGTACGTCGCGTTCCAGGAGCTGGCGACCCGGGTCTCGCACCGCAATACGGGCCACCAGTCGGGCGACCCCGTCTGCGACCGGATGCTGGCCCGGATCGCCACGGACGAGAACCTGCACATGGTCTTCTACCGGAATCTGCTGAGCGCGGCCTTCGAGCTGGCGCCGGATCTGACCATGCAGGCCGTCCGGGACGTGGTGGTCAACTTCCGGATGCCGGGTCACGGCATGCCGGGCTTCGAGCGGGCCGCCGCGCAGATGGCGATCGGCGGGATCTACAACCTGCGGATCCACCATGACGACGTGCTCGCGCCGGTGATCCGCTTCCTGAAGGTCATGGAGATCGGCGACCTGGGCCCGGAGGGTTTGAAGGCGCAGGAGGAGCTGGGGCTCTACATGGGCGGTCTGAACTCGGAGGCGACCAAGTTCGACGAGCGCCTCGCCGCCCGCCGCGCCCGCCTGGATGCCCGCGCCAACCGCTGAGGGCGAGCGGGCCGTAACGTAAGGGGCAGTCCCGGACCGCACGGGCCTGCCACCCTCTCAAGACCCGTGCCCCGGAGTGCCTCGCCTTGCCCTCGCCCTGGAGAGGGCGAGTGAGCCGAAGGGGCGCGTCGTGTTCTGGAAGGAGAACGCGCGCAGGCCGCGAGGTACGAGCGGCCGAGCACGATCGACTGAAGAACACGGCTGAAGCGCCCCGGAGGCGAACCGAGCCACAAAAAATCAAGCAGCTTCGCGGCGGGTTTTCAGGTTGTGGCGTTCCTTTTCGGAGAGGCCGCCCCAGACGCCGAACTTCTCGTCGTTCTCCAGTGCGTATTGCAGGCATGCGACCCGGCCCTCGCAGGCTCGGCAGAGGCGCTTGGCCTCGCGGGTGGAGGAGCCGGGGGCGGGGAAGAAGAATTCGGGGCCGGTCTGGGCACAGAGCGCCGTCTCCTGCCAGGAGAGGTCCTCGGTGGCGGTGATGTTCTGCTGCATGGCCACCACGGTGGCCTACGGCGATAAACGCCTCATCAATGACGCATCAACACGGGTCCCGGCCGGGCGGATTCAGCGGGTCGGCCGGTACGGCTGCCGGGGACGTCTTACCCTTCCCGCCCGGTGGTCACGCCTGCTGCGGTGAGGGGGTCATGACGAAGAATCGCGCCCCGGTGGGGTCGTCGATCAGGGCGAATCGGCCTACGCCGGGCATGTCGACGGGTTCCATGGTGATGGTGCCTCCGGCTTCCCGGGCTTTGCCGACGGTGGCGTCGCAGTCCTGGGCGAGGAAGTACGGCAGCCAGGTGGGCCGGTCCAGTGGGCCTTCGTCGCCGAGTGGCGCGATTCCGCCGAACATGTCGTCGGCGGTCTGCCCTTCGGGGTGGATCATCGTGTAGCCGGGGCCTTCGCCGCCGCCCGGCATGGGCATGGTGGTGGTGCCCCAGCCGAAGAGGGCGGTGTAGAAGGCGACGGCGGCGGGGACGTCGGAGGTGTTGAGTTCGACCCAGAACAGGGCGTCGGGGGCGTCGACCAGGTCGAGGCCCTTGTTGGTGCCGGGTTGCCAGACGGCGAAGCCCGCGCCTTGGGGGTCGGCGAGGACGGCCATGCGTCCGAGGTCCATTACGTCCATGGGTTCGGCGATGACGGTTCCGCCGGAGGATTGGACGGTCGCGGCGGTCCGGTCGGCGTCGGTGGTCTGGAAGTAGAGGTTCCACGCGGTGGGCCCTTGGTCGGCGGGGACGGTCATTCCGCCGGCGACGGTCTTGCCGTCGAGCTGGAAGAGTCCGTAGCCGCCGAATTCGGGCCCGCCGGGCTGGTGTGTCCAGCCGAGGACGGCCTGGTAGAAGCGGGCGGCGGCGTCGAGGTCGGGGGTGCTGATGTCCAGCCAGACGGGTGAGCCGGGCACATAGCGCGTGGTGAGCATGATGACTGGCGCCTCTCGTGTGGACCGAGCCCCCGCCCGCTCAGTCTCGCGCAGCCCCAGGGGCCTCGCATCCGGATCCCCGGGGGCCCGGGGCGGGGGCGAGGGCCCGGCGGGTACGGCCGGTGAGCGGGGCGCCGCGCCCCGTGAGCTCCGAGCCTCTTGCGCGCCCCGCACCCTTACGGTTGCTCAGTGGTGGCCGCCCGGGCCGCCCGGGTCGTAGCCGGGGATCGTTCCGTCGGGTTTGGCGATGAGCAGCAGGCCCGCCATGCCCATGTCGGAGTGGCTCTGTACATGGCAGTGGTACATCCAGGCCCCGGCGCCCACGCCCTCCCCGGCGATGATCTGGAGGCCGAAGGAGTCCGCCGGGCCGGTGATCTTGTTGTCGATCACCCGGCTGGGGTCGTTCGGTCCGGTCAGCAGGCCGGTCCGGTTGTCGGCCCAGCGATGACCGTGGATATGGAAGGTGTGGTAGTACTCGCCGTGCGTGATCATGACGATCTCGACCCGGTCTCCCACCGTCGCCTTGAAGTCCGGGCCGGTGTGCCCGGGCTTGTTGTTGATCGTCATGTCGTTGAAGACGACGGTGAACTGTTTGTCGGGCAGGATGTCGCCTTTGCGCCGGACGACGAGGGGGCCGTAGAGGCCCTTGCGGATGCCGCCGGTGCCGTGGTCCGTACCGACGACATGGTCGTGGTAGTGCCAGTAGCCGGCGCTGCCCGCCCGCCAGGTGCCGTCGGCGCGGCGGCCGGGGGCGTGGGTCCGCCAGGTGTAGGTCCGGGTGGCGCCGGGGTCGACATGGCTGCGGTTGAGTTTGGTGCCGTCGTTGTCGATATCGAAGTCCACACCGTGGACATGGAGGCTGACCGCGACGTCCAGCAGATTCTCGAACTCGATGTGCAGGGTGTCGCCTTCGTTGAGTTCGATCATCGGGCCGGGGATGGTGGGTTGGCCCTTCTCCAGGCCGTAGCCGAGCTGCCCGTCCGCCAGTTTTTCGGCGTAGAGCTTCATATGGCGGACCTTGCCCCCGGCGGGCGCGGTCCTGGGCGGGGTGGCGGCCAGTGGTGCGGCGGCGGCCGGGGCGCCGTTACCGGCGAGTGAGACCGAGGTGACCCCGGTGGCCGCGACCGCGCTTCCCGCCAGCACTTTCCGGTTGAAGCTCCGTCTGTCCATGGCGAACTCCCCACTCCGTTCGGGCGACTGACGGGGCGCGCGCCACCCCGGAGGACGGCCATACCGTAGCCCGGGGCCCCTTGTTTATCCACACTCAGGACAAAGTTTGTTCTTCTGCGGTCATACCTATTGGCGAACCGCGAAAAGAGGTCTAGCTTCCTTTGCTGTCGTCGGCTGCTGTCGGCTGGTGCCATGACCACCAAGGAATGGATGACCCCATGCGGCGCGCACCACACCACAGGTCAAGATCCCGAACCCGCACCCCCGGGCACGTCTGCGCGGCGGCCCTGGGGGTCGCCGCACTGACTGCTTCCCTGCTCGGCGGGGTGTCGCCGGCCACCGCCGGTACTCCGCCCGAACCCCGAACGACAACGATGTCCCTGCCCTCACCGCCGGGTGGCAAGAATGTCCGGGTACTGGTCTTCCACGGTTCGGCGACGGCCGAGTCCCCGCTGGTCGACGCCGGTATCGAGGCGGTGGAGTCGATCGGTCTCAGCGGTCCGGCCGCGGGCCGTTTCGCCACCGAGGCGACCGGCGACCCGGCCGTGTTCACCGACGCGGCCCGGCTCGGCCGGTTCAACGCGGTGGTCTTCCTCACCGGTGGCGGCGATGTGCTGGACCCGGAGCAGGAGGCGGGCCTCGAAACGTATATGGAGGCCGGTGGCGGCTTCCTCGGCGTCCATGACGCGGCGCGCACGGAGCCGTACTCCGGCTGGTTCACCGGACTCATCGGGGCCCGGCCGACCGGGGCGCCGAGTCCGGTCCAGCGGGCCGTGATCGAGGTCGGGGACCGGCTGCATCCGGCCACCAAGTCGCTGCCGCTCCAATGGAAGCGGCCGGACAAATGGTTCAACTGGGCGGCGAATCCGTCGGGTTCGGTCCATACCGTGGCCCGGCTGAAGGAGAGTTCGATCACCCCGGCCGCCAAGCCCAACGGCTGGGACCACCCGGTGTCGTGGTGCCGGGACTACGACGGCGGCCGGTCCTTCTATACCGGTATGGGCGGTACGGTCGACAGCTTCGCCGAGACCGACTTCCGGGACCATCTGCGCGGGGCACTGGCCTGGACGACCCGGCTGTCCCGCGCCGACTGCAAGGCCACCATCGACGCCAACTACACGGCCGAGCGGGTCACCAAGCCCAACCAGCCGGGGCTGAACGACCAGATCGGGGAGCCGCACGGCCTGGTCACGGCCCCGGACGGCAAGGTGTTCTACATCGGCCGGGGCGGCGCCGACAGCACGAAACCGGTGGTCACCGACTGGAACGACCCGAATATCGGCAAGGGCGCCGGTGAGATCCATGTCTACGATCCGGCCACCCGGCAGGTGACCCTCGCGGGCGCGCTCTCCGTCTTCGGCAACAAAGGCGGCGGCGACGAGCTGATCAAGAACGAGGAGGGGCTGCTCGGGATCGAGCTGGACCCCGGCTTCGCGGCCAACGGCTGGATCTATCTCCACTACACCCCGCACGCGGGGATCGACCGGGAGAAGCGACTGGCGGACCGCCGGGTCTCCCGCTTCGTCTACGACCACACCACCGGCAGGCTCGATCCGGCCAGTGAGAAGGTGCTGCTGAGCTGGCCCGTGCAGATCCACAGCTGCTGCCACTCGGGCGGCGGGCTGGCCTGGGATTCGAAGGGCAATCTCTATATCGCCACCGGGGACAACAACTCGTCCCGGTTCAGCGACGGCTATGCGGGCAACAACCCGCAGCCGAACTACAAGGGGGTCTCCTTCGCGGACGCCCGGCGCACCTCCGGCAACACCAACAACCTCAATGGCAAGATCCTCCGGATCAAGCCACGGCCCGACGGTACGTACACCCTCCCGGCGGGCAATCTCTTCACCGGCGACGAGTCGGCCGAGGGCGGCGGGAAGACCCGGGGCGAGATCTATGTGATGGGTGTCCGCAACCCGTCCAGGATCTTCGTCGACCAGAAGACCGACATCCTCTACGCGGGCTGGGTCGGGCCGGACGCCGGGGCGCCGTCCCCGACCTGGGGCCCGGCCAAGTACGACACCTTCGCCGCCATCACCGGGGCGGGGAACCACGGCTGGCCGTTCTGTATGGGCAACAACCAGCCCTACCGGGACCGGGGGCCCGTCGACCCCGCGAAGCCACTGGGCTGGTACGACTGCTCGGCGCCGAAGAACGAGTCGCCGAACAACGACGGTCTGGTGAATCTGCCGCCGGTCACACCGAACACGATCTGGTACGCCCCGCAGGGCGGCGGCCCGGACTTCCCGCGGAACGCCGACGGCGTACCGAGCTACGAACTCGCGGAGCAGAAGCTGCTGCTGCCCTGGCTGAAGGGCGGGGCGCAGGCTGCCATGACGGGCCCGGTCTACCGCTACGACCGAGCGAGTAAATCCACCGTGAAGTGGCCCGCGCACTGGGACGGCAAGTGGTTCGTCGGCGACTTCTACGACGGCGACCAGCCCCGGCACGCCGTACTGACGGATCCGAAGACGGTCGGCAAGGGCGGTCCGCCGGTCCACGCCGAATCCCTGAAGAAGATCATTCCGGTCGGGGCGAACGGCATCCGCAACCTCATGGACTGGAAGTTCGCCCCGGACGGATCGCTGTACGTCCTCGACTACGGGCGCGGCTTCTTCACCTCCGACGCGCGCTCGGCGCTCTGGCGGATCACCTACAAGGGCGGCGACGCGACCCCGTCGGCGGACCTGCTGGCACGGAAGGCGGCACGGTGAGCACGATACGGAAGAACGGCCCGAGACCGCGCGGAACGGGCGGTGTCCGGCGGGCGACGGGCCCGTGGGCGGCCGTGGTGGCGGCCCTGGCGATGGTCGTCGGCCTGCTGTCGGCGGTGGCGTACGGCCAGGACGGCCCCGGCGGGCAGGCCCGTACCGGCCGGACCGCCGCAGCCGCCGCCGAACAGGCCGTACAGACGGGGCAGACCGGTCAGCGGGACCGGGCCGGACGGTCATCGGGGCAGGGCGGGGCGGACCGCCGGGCCGCGCCCGCCGCGGCGCAGACCCTGACCTGGACGGCGGGCGATCCGATCGACCGCTATCTCACCTTCCCGACCACGGCGGTGGCGGGCCGGACCACGATCGTCTTCGAGAACAGCCGGGCGTCGGGGAACACCACGGGGATGCCGCACACCCTGACCTTCGACGTCTCGGACCCGGAGTTCAACAACGACGTACCGCTGAACATCCTGGCCGATCCCACCGACGACCGGGGCGGCAGGCACACCGCCGAGGTGACCCTCACCCCCGGCCGCTACCGGTTCTTCTGCACGATCCCGGGGCACGGCCGGATGCAGGGCATCCTGACCGTCTCCGACCCGGCGGGCGAGGACACCACGGCACCGGTGACCGAGGCGAAGGTGACCGGCGACCGGAACTCCGACGGCGCGTACCTCGGGGTCGCCACGGTCGCGGTGACGGCGACCGACGAGGGTTCGGGCGTGGAGCGGACCGAGTACGCCACTGGAGCCGACGGCCCCTGGCAGTCGTACACCGGGCCGGTGGTCGTCAACACCGTCGGGGAGCACCGGATCCGCTACCGGGCCACCGACCGGGCCGGGAACACGGCGGCCGAGAAGGCGGTGGACTTCCGGGTGGCGGCCCCGCCGACCGGCGACCGCACACCGCCGGAGACGTCGGCGACGGTCAGCGGTGAACGCGACGCCCAGGGGCGGTATCTCGATACGGCGACCGTGACGGTGACGGCGTCCGACACCGGCTCCGGCGTCAACACCATCGAGTACGCGACGGGAGCCGACGGCGCCTGGCAGCCGTACACCGCCCCGGTGATGGTGCGTCAGCCGGGTACGCATACGGTCCGCTACCGGGCCACGGACCGGGCCGGGAACGTGTCCGACCCGAAGTCCGCCGAGTTCACGGTCGTCACACCGCCCCAGCCGGACACCACCCCGCCCGTGACGGGCGCGGATGTGACGGGGCCCCGGAACTCCGACGGGGCGTACCTCGGCGCGGCCCGGGTCGCGGTGAGCGCCGCCGACCACGGCGGCTCGGGGGTGGAGCGGATCGAGTACTCCCTCGACGGCGGCCCCTATCTCGGCTACACCGGGCCCGTGGTCGTCGACCGGCTCGGCTATCACACGCTCCACTACCGGGCGACGGACAAGGCGGGCAACACCTCGGCGGCGCTGAAGGTGACCTTCACGGTCGCCGAGGGCGGCGGGGTCCCGGCGCCGAACTGCCCCGAGTGGGACGAACGGCTGACCGTGATCGTGGGTACCGTCGACTCCGGGGTGCCCAACCGGATGACCCGGTCCCGGTGCGCTGTCAACGAACTGATCGAGGACGAGAAGGCGTGGTCGTCGCACGCCCTCTTCCTCAAGCATGTCGACCAGGTCCTGGACCGGCTGCTGGAGGACGGGGTGATCGACGCCCGCGAGCACCGGAAGGTGTACGCGGCGGCCAAGGCGTCCGGGCTCGGCAAGCCGGGGCGGAACACCGGCTACCAGGACCTCTTCGACGGGACCCGGAAGTCGTTCGACCGCTGGCAGCACGTCGGCGGCGGCTCGTTCGCCCTCAACGAGGACGGCTCGATGACCAGCGGCACCACCCGGGGCGGGCTGGGGATGCTCTGGTTCCCGCAGCGCCGGTTCGGGGACTTCTCGCTCAAGCTCCAGTGGCGGGACGACGCCCCCGGCACGGGCCAGGCCAATAGCGGGGTCTTCGTCCGCTTCCCGTATGTCCACGAGAATCCGGAGGAGCCGCGTCCGGAGTGGGTGGCCATCAAGTACGGGCACGAGGTGCAGGTCCTGGACCGGCCGGACGGCGATATGTACAAAACGGGGTCCGTCTACGGCTTCGACCGGGTCGGACTGGCCGGGGCCGGGGTGACGCCCAAGGGCACCTGGAACGACTACGAGATCCGGGTGGTCGGCCAGTCGTACTCGGTCTACCGCGACGGGGTGCTGATCAACCGGTTCGAGAACACGGCGGGTCAGAGCTTCGCCCCGCCGCGTTCGGGCGACGTCGGAACGGACGGCCGCCGGTACGCCCTCGGCTATCTCGGCCTCCAGGTGCACGGGACGACCGATGTGGTGTCGTACCGGAACATCCGGATCCAGGAGCTGTGACACCCGGTCACCGACCGGACGGCGGGTCTTCGCCGAGATCCCCGCCCTCTCCCGGCCGGTGCTCAAACTGCTCCGATCCGGCGCGTAAGTCTCCCACGACGACGGCCACTACCGCCATCT